>DAOVUU010000102.1 GCA_030632405.1 Desulfobulbaceae bacterium
ATTAGACCATTAAATTCAACAGTAATGCACGGTGAATTTAGCATTCTTGATGCAGTATTGCACTAGGTTGATTTTGTGTGAGGGGTTCATTCTGCTCGCAGTGAATCACCATTTATATCAACCATATCATCATATATTTTGTTGTAAAATAAAAGGAGAAATGAAATTGTTTGATGTTAGCCGAGTTTATGTATGGGCCGAATGGCCTACGGTATCGCTATTATCGAACCATTGACAGGGGAGAGGAATCTTGTCTGAGTGGTGTTGAGCAGGTATAAATACTGAGGAGAGGGTGGAACAAAAAAGCTGATTACCTTGTAATGGTAATCAGCTTTTTGGGTGGTTTATAAACTTTTTCTTGCTTTTTATACCCTTGAGGGGCGTTGAACAGGATCCCGTTTATCGAGGTTTGCTGTAAGACAGTTTATCAATACTTACAACAGGGCGAGCAGTACACCGGCCGCAACCGCTGATCCTATGACTCCGGATACATTGGCACCCATGGCGTGCATGATAAGGTGGTTCTGCGGATTGGCTTCAAGTCCGACTTTATTTACAACCCTTGCAGCCATCGGCACGGCGGATACACCGGCAGCCCCGATAAGCGGGTTGACCGGAGTTTTTGACACCTTGTTCATCAGCTTGGCGATGAGAACACCGGTTGCAGTACCGATACAGAAAGCTATCATCCCAAGTGCGAGGATACCGAGGGTTTCCAGGTTGAGAAATTTATCTGCAGAGAGCTTACTGCCCACACCGAGACCGAGGAAAATGGTAACAGTATACATCAGAGATTCTTTGATGGTATCCGACAGCCTGTCGACAACACCACACTCTTTGGCCAGGTTACCCAGCATAAACATACCGATAAGTGGCGATGCCGACGGCAGGAGGATTATACAGAGACCAAGTACCAGAAGGGGAAGAAGGATCTTTTCCAGTTTTGATACATGCCTGAGCTGTACCATTTTTATCTCTCTCTCTTCTTTTGTCGTCAGCCATTTCATAATCGGAGGCTGAATCAGCGGTACAAGTGCCATATAAGAATATGCGGCTATGGCAATAGATCCGAGTAGACGGGGTGAGAGTTGGCTGGATAAAAATATCGCAGTAGGGCCGTCTGCTCCACCTATAATTCCTATTGAAGCGGCATCCCGGATAGAAAAACTGATACCGGGAACCATATCAGAGAGAAAGAGTGCACCCAGTAAGGTGGTAAAAATACCAAACTGTGCTGCTCCTCCCAGCAGGATTGTTTTTGGATTGGCAATCATCGGGCCAAAATCGGTCAATGCGCCGACACCCATAAAGATGATCAAGGGGAAAATACCAGTCATTATACCTACTTCGTAGATGTAATAGAGAATCCCACCTGGCTCAGCGATACCTGCCATTGGTATATTGGCAAGTATTGCACCGTAACCAATGGGAATGAGCAGGAGCGGTTCAAATTTCTTAAAAATACCAAGGAAGATAAGTGTTAAGCCAACAAGAATCATCAGCACACGACCGATACCAACGGTCCAGTCTTTAGTCAACTGACCATCGATGACTCCATATATCCCGGTGGTCTTGAACAGATTTTTGCCGAGTGTTACAAGAGAAGGGAGCTTTTTGCTTGCTTCCGAACTTGGTGTGTCTGCGATGATGGCAGAAGTTTCAATGGAACCAATAACGTCGTTTTTATGTATTTTCTGATAGGTCGTAACTTTGAGACTGGTGATTTTCCCTGCGGATCCTGATTTTAAGACGATAACGGTACCATCATCTTTTTTTAGAGTAGCAATTTTATCTCCACTGAAAATAAAATTGCCCTGCTGCACATCTATTCGGATAATTTTTGCATCTGCCGGTGAGATGATCTGAACTGTGGAATCTTCCGCATAGACAGCGGAAATATTCACAGCAAGCAATCCCAGCAAGAAGAGCATGAAAACTCGTATATTCATAATATTTTCACGGTAAAAGTGAAGGCCACCTTGAAAAATTCTAATTTTTCGAGCTACCCTGAAATGGAAAAGGTCCCCGGAAGCTGTCACCGCCAGGAACCTGAAAAGATACACTGCCTGTTAGCCGATGGTGAAAAGAGGATCGGAGGCTTGAACGGTATCACCGGCAGAGACATGAACGGCCAAAACCTTGCCTGCGCAGGGTGATTTCACCTCGGATTCCATCTTCATTGCCTCAAGAACTACCAGCGGACTGTCTGTTTCAACAGTATCGCCCACTTCAACGAGAATTTTCACTACGTTACCGGGAGTTGGAGCCTCAACATCGGTTCCTGCAACGGCCGCGGGAGCTGCTACCGGTACGGCAGCCGCCGCGGGTGCTGCCTGGATACCACCCGCTTCAGAAACTGTTACATTATATGGGCGGTTGTTGACGGTAATAGTATAATCTCGAGGCCCCACAGGTGCAGGAGCGGCAGCTGCCGCTTTTGGAGCCGGCTGCTTCGCTGCAGCCTTTTCATCAGTGATTTTACGAATATTAGTGATTGCATTGCCAAGAAGGAAATCAAGGCCTTTCTGCTCACAGCTGGCGATAATAAAGATATTTTCGTCGCTGACAGGAAGCTTGTTGTTTTCGAGGATCTTGGTGGCTTTTGGAATACCCGGTTCAAGAATGTCGAGGGGATCGTCGGTAAAAACAGGTTTTCCAAGTTGCTCGGAGGCAATTTTAACGATTTCCGGATCCGGTGCAACAGGAGTGCGCCCAAAGTATCCGAGAACCATATCTCCGTAGCTGGGATTGATTTTTTTCCACTTACCCTGGGTGACATTGAGGTATGCCTGCTGGAAGTAGAACTGGGAAACCGGAGTAACCGAAGTACCGAAACCACCGAGACGAACCACCTCAGACATCTCCTTGATAACATCCGCATAGAGATGCAGAGTTCCTGTATCCCTCATCATCATGGTGTTTGCAGTGAGTGCGCCCCCCGGCATCGGAGAGAGGGTTACGGTTGGAGAAACCATCTTTGCTTCAGGCGGGAAAAAATAGTCTTTCATTGCCTCTTCGAAGGCCTCTGAAGCGACAAGGATTTTTCGGTAGTCAAGATCAAGGGTGAAATCGGTACCTTTTAATGCATGAATCATGGAGAGAATGTCAGGCTGGCAGGTACCACCACTGAGCGGGATCTTCGCCAGATCAATACCATCAGCACCGCCTTTAACTGCGGCAAGGTTTTGAGAGATTCCAAGCCCGGCGGTATCGTGGGTATGAAACCAGAGGATGGTGTCTTCGGAGACTATTTTCCTGGCAGCCTTGAAGGTGTTATAGACTTTTTCAGGGTTGGAAGTACCCGATGCATCTTTAAAACAGATTGAATGGAAAGGAATACCGGCTGCAATAATCTGTTTCAGTCTGTCAATATAAAATTCCGCAGTATGTGCGCCTGTACAGCCCGGAGGCAGGTCCATCATGGAGATAACAACCTGGTGGTTCAGTCCATGGTGATCTATGCGTTCCCCGGAATATTCCAGGTTACGGACATCATTGAGTGCGTCAAAGTTTCGAATGGTGGTTATGCCGTGCTTTTTGAACATTTTGGCATGCAGATCAATAATATCACGTGGGGCCTGGCTTAAAGCAACAACATTTATGCCACGCGCCAGTGTCTGGAGTGCGATATCGGGTCCAACTTCAGCTCTGAAGCGATCCATCATATCGAATGCGGATTCTCCACAGTAAAAGAAAAGACTTTGGAATCGTGCTCCCCCGCCAGCTTCCATATTTGTGATACCGGCATCTACTGAAGCCTTGACAGCGGGAAGGAAATCATCAGTTAACACCCGTGCACCAAAGACAGATTGAAAACCGTCTCGAAAGGACGTATCCATAAATTGAACAACTTTTTTACTCACCGTTTTTCTCCTCGCGTTTGTTTTAAAATCACATTGTTATCAATTAAATCGGTATGGTATAAGCAGATTTGCGGGAACACTATGCCTGTGCAAAACGTTCGGTTTCATATGCTGCAACTGCCGCTGCAATAACAGCAATGTCTTCATCAGTATCGCCTGAAGCTGCTGCTTTTTTCTTTTTCTGAGCCAGAAGTTCTCTTTCCAATCTGATTCCTTCTACCTCTCGAGCAGTGGCGCCCCGGGTCAGGTAAGATGTAAGTTGAATCAGGAGGATCATAAGAATGAGAAAGAGCAGGACAGTTGTCATGCCTATGAACATCAGTTTCACGCCTTCAAATATCATTTTGCCCTTGCCTCAATACTGGTTGCATGGTTGATGGGAATGGTAAAAAATAATGCGCTACCTTACACTATGTGGGGAGACTGGTCAAACCAATAACACAAAAAAGCCAAATGTTTTTATGAAAACACGGCTGGTATCGTCAGGTCTTACCCTGATTTAGGGACATTCTGACCTACTTTATATGATGCAGGGAGACTGGTCAAACCAATAACGTAAATAGAAAAGTCAAATGGTTTTTATTACATTGGCTTCAGAGGGTTAAAAAAGGAGGAGTTACACCTCATATACTGAGTAATCCGTTTTTTCACCCAGAAGTTGATCTATTTCGTCCTGGATGTTCATTCTTTGTTCATCGTGAAGCCATGTATTCCAATCATCGAGAGATCGCCATGTGCTGATTACCAGACATTCGTCCTCAGAGTCAATTCTTCGTAATGTTTCTCCGTAGATATAACCGGATTGACTGAGAGTGAGGGCACGAAGTTTTTTTAATAATACAGTAAGCTCTAGAATGTCATTTGCCGAAACTTTTCTTTTAATGAAGATCTTGACAGTCATAATCATTCTCCTTGCAATGTGTTAAATTGAATCCAAGTGAACAACGACACAGATTACGTCAATCCTTTCCTTAAAACGGTTTACTTCTTTTTCTGATTTCCCAAGATACCCTGTTTCCAGATTATAGTGTTGTATAAACAAATTGTAAAGTACCCATGCCCCTCAAGGTGTATTGCATTGAATTCCTTGAGGGGGACGATATAATTTATGTCACGTCAGGTAACAGCATTTCACTCATCTCAAGAAGTCTGATGAATTCAGCCCGGTACCCTTCGTTATCCTGGCCTCGCGCACTCCTGGCAAGTTTGATCAGCTCAGGATAGTTGACCTTAGTGCCATATTCAGAGTGCTGGAGTAAAAGTCCGTATCCGGCGACTGCAGCTGCAAAGCGAAAATTAATACTCGTTTGCTCTAATATATTTTGATTGTCACGCAGAGATTGGGAAAGCAGAAGTGAGAGTTTTTTCTTCAAAGGTTTATATCGGAGTTTGACTGTCAATATTTCATCAGTCTGGTCATTTTTATGGACGACAGTCTGGTACTTGAGCGGATCTACCACAGGGATGGTTTTGGATCCTGCAGGGATGATCTCGTAGAGCGCTGTGACGGTATGGCCGACACCGATTTCACCGGCATCTTTTTTGTCATTGTTAAAATCTTCATCGGCAAGAGCCCGGTTTTCGTAACCGAGAAGCCTGTATCCGCCAACCCTGGCAGGATTGAATTCAACCTGCAGCTTGACATCATTTGCCAGAGCAAAGAGCGTACTTGTTCGTTCTTTAATAAGAACTTTTTTAGCTTCCAGCAATGAATCGATATAGGCGTAATTTCCATTACCCTTATCTGCAAGTATTTCCATGGAATCGTCATGGAAGTTACCCATCCCGAAACCGAGAACTGTGAGATAAACGCCGGATTCTTTTTTATCGGTAATCAGTCGTTCAAGTTCACCCCTGCTGGTTATACCGACATTGAAATCTCCATCTGATGCGAGAATAATACGATTATTTCCACTTGGCATAAAGCTTTGCAGGGCGAGATCGTAGGCAGTCTCTATTCCACTGGACGCATGGGTGGAACCGCCGGAGGTGAGCTTACGGACGGCTTCTCTGATCTTCACTTTTTTGTCTCCGGAGGTGGGCATTAATACAACCCTGTCCGATCCTGCATAGACGACGATCGCTATTCGGTCTTTTTCATTAAGCTTATCGACCAGCATTAACAGTGATTTTTTCAGCAGTGGCAGTTTGTTTTCATGGTTCATCGAACCGGATATGTCTATCAGGAACACCAGATTAGATGGTGGCAACTGCGATTGGTCTATATCTTTTGCCTGTATACCGATTCTCACAAGCTTGTTTTCCTTTTGCCACGGACAGGGACCGATTTCAGTAGAAATTGAAAAAGGCTCTGTCTGTGGTTCCGGATAATTATAGGAAAAATAATTGATCATCTCCTCGATTCTTACAGCTCCGACCGGTGGGAGATGTCCGCCTTGAATAAAACGACGGATATTGGAGTAGGAGGCGGTATCCACATCAATAGAAAAGGTTGAAAGAGGATCATTGGTTGTGGTGATAAAGCTGTTTTCGTCCCTGCTATTGTAGGATTCAAACTGGGAAGTATAGGGTGGAGGGGAGGGAATAATGTCTGGTCTGGGGGGATAGCCCATTTTGGCTGTGGCAATTCTTCCATGAAATTGCATTGCTGGTTGTTCAGCGAGCTGTGCTTTCATCGGTATGGTCACCTCTGCGAGGTATTCTTTGTCCACTTTTACTGAGTCCTGGCCTTTGGGGAGGGGGACTGATGGGGAATCAGTTTCCACCGCAATCGCGATTGAATTTGACAGTGTATTTTTTTCATCCTCTTTTGAAGAAATTCCGGAATCCGTGCAACCGCTTACGATCAATAGTGAGGCGAGGAAGGATATTGAAATTTTTTTCATTTTGGTTGTCTGCATGGCATCTCCTTTTATTTGATTGTTTCTTTGGGAAACTTTAATCCTTTCCCTGTTCTGTTAGGGGGGACGGACACTGTACAGAAGTGTGTCGGTGGTAGGTTTTTTTATGGAGAAAGATGGTTGATCGTTTTAAACTGTCACTGGAGGATGTGCATATGGTTGAAAATGGCTGACTGGAAGAAAAAAACAATAGAACAGTGGGCGCGGATTAATAAAGCGGCCGTTCGCCGTTTTGGAGATAACAGTTTCGCTGAAGAGGCAGCCCTTGCCGTTATGGAAGGACTTGAAGCCAATGACTGGCAGCGGGTTCGTGGTTACCATGGCAAAGCTGCTTTTTCTTCGTACGTTATGGCTCTTACAGCCAGGCTCCTTGAAGATTTTGCCAGAACCAGGTTTGGCCGTGTCCGGCCGCCACTCTGGGTAAAGACGATGGGCGGGATATGGCGCAAACTTTTTGTCGCTCTTTGCCTTGAGAGACTGAAGGTGAGTGAAGCAGTAGAGGTGGTTTTTCAACGACAATTCACTGCAGAAAAAAAGGATATTGAAGACGCGGCATATTCCCTTCTGGGGCGAATCCCGGATTGTGGTGTAAGTAGAGGATATGAAGTGGAATATGATGAAATATATCATGGAGACACACCTTCAGGAGCGTTGCGGCAGGGCGAGAAAGCGGAAGAGAATGAACGTGGACGAATGTTGCAGTATCTTTTACAGACGATTTTGGGAGAAGGGGAAAAAGAAATTTCTAAAGAGGTGGTCGGCAAGCTGCAATCGTTGAAAATCGAGCTGCAACCCCTGGAAAAAATGCTTTTAAAGCTCTGTTTTCAAGATGGTTTGGGAGTCGCAGCGGCGGGACGACTCCTTGGGCAGACACGATATCAGGCCCATGGCAGGATGCGCCGAATTATGGCACGTATTAGAAGAGAGTTTGAGCGGATAGGACTCGACAAGGAACTGTACCTTTTCCTTCGTTCCTGAGCAACTTTAAAACTATTTGTCCGTCTATAGAAGAGAGGTTGGTAGGCTATCAGGGGGGAAGCAAAATTTGGGTCCACTATGAAAGCAGAATCGAGATTTGATAAGAAGAAAAAAGAGCGTAGAATAGCTGCTCTACTAG
>DAOVUU010000044.1 GCA_030632405.1 Desulfobulbaceae bacterium
CAAAGGTAATGTACGTCCCCCTGCCCAGAGGTATGGGGATTTTTTTAAAGATCAGTCACCTGCTGTATTGATCAGATAAGGAAGGCCCATGGAAATTTGGTTACTTAGTCTGCAAACTGTATTTAGCCCTTTCACGTTACTGCTGATTTTCGGCGGGGTACTGGCCGGTGTTATGCTCGGAGCCATCCCCGGCCTGAACTCGCCAATGGGTACTGCACTGCTGATCCCCTTCACATATTCAATGGACCCGACAAACGGACTGCTGTTATTGTCTGCGGTTTATTGCGGCGGAACATTCGGTGGATCAATTTCAGCCATTTTGTTCAATGTTCCCGGTGCCCCGGAGGCTTCGGTCACGGGATTTGACGGATACCCCATGGCAAAGTCTGGAAAAGCCGGGAAAGCACTTGGTTTTGCGATTATGTGCAGTTGCCTTGGAGGATTATTCAGTGTCGTTGTTATGACCCTGGTATCACCACAACTTGCCAAAGTCGCGCTCAGTTTTTCCGAGCCGGAATATTTTGCTCTCGCCCTGGCGGCACTCACTCTTATCTCTTCTCTTGGAGGAGATAAAATGCTCAAAGCATTTGTAGTTGGCTGTATCGGACTCCTTGCCGCCACGATAGGAATTGACCCGATGACAAGCATGGAGCGCTTTACCTTTGGTGGAGATGCGCTCATGGGTGGAATAAATTTCATTCCTGCCCTTATCGGTGCATTTGCAGTTGGCGAGATCCTGATGACAGCTGAGGCTGGTGTGGTAAAAACCGACTCATCAATATCCACCGTTTCCACAGAATTACCCAGCTTTATTGAAATGCTCCGGCTTAAATGGACAATTCTCCGCTCTGCGGTGATTGGCACACTCATTGGTATCCTGCCTGGTGTAGGAGCTACTACCGCTGCATTTGTCGGATATTCTGAAGCCGTTCGCTGGTCCAAACATCCGGAAAAATTCGGTACCGGTATTCCTGAAGGTATTGCTGCCCCGGAAACATGCAATAATGCTGCAGCCGGCGGCGCCATGGTTCCTCTGCTCACCCTTGGTATTCCAGGAAGCGCAACTACCGCTGTCATTATCGGCGGATTTATGGTTCACGGCCTGCAACCGGGCCCGATGCTCTTTCTCAATCAACCTGAATTGATGTATTCAATTTTTATAGCAATGTACCTTGCCAATATCTTCATGCTTTTTTCCGGTATGATAGTGGCAAAACTTTTTTCCAACTTCAGGAAAATCCGTTATTCCATACTCGGGCCCTGCATCTTTGTGTTTGCCACCGTCGGTGCATTTGGTATCAGCAACAGCATGATTGACGTCTGGGTAATGTTTGCATTTGGACTTATTGGATATGTTATGAAAAAGTTTGATTACCCGATTGCTCCCTTGATTATTGCACTCGTCCTCGGAGAGCTCGCGGAAATTTCACTGAGACGTGGAATGAGAATGGCTGATTATGACCTTTCTGAGTTCCTTTTTCGACCGATCGGCGGAACAATCCTGGCGGTGACACTAATCACACTCCTTTTTACCATTTACGGCAAATTAAAGAAAAAGCCGGAGGCCCTGGCAGTTTAACTGTTTTGTATTCTGCCGCCTTGTTATTAAAACCAATTTTATCTCTTTATATTTCCAGTCTGATCTGCATTCCGCAGATCAGACTTTCAGGAGAACAGGATTAAATGATCGTAAACAGCGCGTGTTTGACAGGTGTAAGAAAAATTACGGTGAGGAAAAGAGAATTGCTCCTTTCTGAAGATGAGGTTTTAGTAAAAACCCATGCGGCAGGTATCTGTGGCCAGGATAAAAATCTGTATAACGGTATAATCCCTCCATCCGGCGGACTCAATACTGAAATGAAGAGTGCGTTTGCATACCCATATTTCTATGGCCATGAAGCTGGAGGAGTTGTCGTAGAAGTCGGTCGAAATGTGCGTAATTACAAGCCCGGGGATAAAGTTATGGCTTTTGCCTGGGTAGAGACCTACTCAGATTATTTTAAAGCCAGGGAAGAAGAGCTGGAACCTGTTCCCGAGGGGCTGAGTATGGATCTTGCTTCTCTTGGGGAACCGATCGGATGCGCAGTGTTCTCAGGATTATGTTCTAAAATACAACTCGGTGATACTGTCGCTGTCGTCGGTATGGGCTTTGCCGGGCAAGTGTTTGCCCAGGTTGCAAAAAAGAAGGGTGCCCATCAGGTAATCGGGGTAGATGTTGTTGAGGGCAAGCTCAAACTTGCTGCCAGCCTGGGACTAGACCATGGAATAAACAGCTCTGAAACTGATCCGCTGGCTGCCATTCTAGACTTGACCAATGGTCAGGGGGCAGATGTCGTGGTTGAGATGGCTGGAACAGGTGAAGCAGTTCAACTTTGCAATGACGCAGTCAAACATAACGGCGTACTGGTTTTTTACAGCTGGATCACACAGAACATAAATTTAAACATCTCCCGGTGGCACAACAATTCTCTGCAGGTAGTTAATACAGGTTTAGTCCATCACGGCACATTGCAGCGGCATATCTGGGTGCCGCAGGCACTCAGGCCGGTACTGCAAAACCAGATCAATATCGAACCTCTTATTACACATACATACCAACTTGATGAGATCGATCAGGCAATGGAGACAGCAAACAGTGATCCCAACGCCATAAAAGTATTGATACGACCCTGAGGCTAACAACAAAATGCAGCTATTCAGTATATAGATCATTCTCCATGTTGATTCGACTTCCCGGTTTGAGGTAACAAATGACAGATTTTTTCTATCGACATCTTGCGAAAGCATCGCAGCAGGAAAAAGTGACTCCCGGCCAGAAAATACAGTTAAAATTTGATCTGGCTCTGGCCCATGACGGAAGTGGTCCTCAAATATTGAAAAAAATCAACTCCAGTAACCAAAAACTCTCCGGTGCCGGTCGTGTTTTTTTTACCTTAGATCATTCTTTCCCGGCCCCTACCGTACGGGATCGAGAATTTCAACGCGATATTTCCGTCTTCGCCAAACACAACCCAATCCACCTTTTTAAAAACGGAGAAGGGGTACTCCATCAGGTCGTTGCTGAAAAAGAATCCCTCTGGCCCGGCATGATCATCGTCGGGGCAGACGGCCATGTCGCGACACAGGGAGCATTCGGTGGCATCGCTTTTTCTCTTTCTGCCGAAGAATTTGTCCAGGCAATATATGCTGACTCCCACGAAATCACAGTACCGGAACTTGTAACCATATCACTTGAAGGGACGTTGAAGCAGCCAGCCATGGCAAGAGATATCGCCATGTACATTGTGCATCAATACGGTACGGTCATTAGACACAAAGCTGTAATTTTGACTGGAAGTTTAATTGACCAGCTTAACATCAGTGAAAAAATGTCTGTCTGTAATTTCCTGCCCGAAGGTGGTGTTGTCACTGCTCTGATTCTTCCCCAGGGAGAACAGGAAAAAATTGATATAGCTATAGATTCCAACGATATTAGACCTATGGTAGCCGTACCTGGGAGACCATTGCAGTTTACCCGACCGGCGGCCCTTTCGACTGAGAAGATAACCATTGCCATTGCCGGCGGATGTTCCTCCGGTAGATTGGACGATATGAAGATTATTGCAGATATCCTTGCTCAAGACGATGTACATCCAGATGTTACATTTATCGTCACCCCCGGCTCCAGAAATATAATGGAGTCTATGGATAAACTCCACATTTCAAGCGCTATAAGAAATGGAGGCGCAGTAATCATGCCGCCTGGCTGCGGTCCCTGTCCTGGGAAGCATTTTGGTGTGCTCTGTGACACAGATACCGCTATCACCACAACTATAAGCAATATACCTGGACGAATGGGCGCCAGGGAGGCCCGGATATATCTGGCTTCACCGTTGACGGTTGCGCTTTCAGCAGTAAACGGAAAAATTACAGAACCTCAGTAGCTTTTTTGCCGGTTTTAAAAGACGCATATACTAAAGGGTACCTTCTCTATTTATCAATCTAACACTACAAAAGGAATTATTGACCATGACCTTAAAAAGCGGACGCCATTTTTTGCAAATCCCGGGACCCAGCAATGTACCGGACAGAATTTTACATGCTATCGCTCATCCTACAATTGATCATCGAGGACCCACCTTTCAAAAACTTTCGAAAGAAGTCCTGCTTGGATCAAGGAGAATCTTCAAAACATCTGACCCGGTAATTATTTTCCCGACTTCGGGTACCGGTGCCTGGGAAGCGTCCCTGATGAATACGCTGAACCCGGGTGATAAGATATTGATGTTTGAAACGGGACACTTTGCAACTCTATGGCACAATATGGCCAAAAAATTCGGTCTGGAAATCGACTTCGTGCCTACCAACTGGCGTCATGGTGTCGATCCGCAAGTCGTCGAAGACAAACTCAGAGAAGACAAAGACCATCTGATCAAATCGGTTAACGTAGTGCATAATGAGACCTCCACAGGAGTGACAAGTAGAATTTCTGAAATCAGAGATGCAATTGATCGGGTAAATCACCCGGCTCTCTTCATGGTTGATACTATTTCATCTCTTGGCTCAATAGACTACCGACATGAAGAATGGAAGGTGGATGTTACCATCGGATGTTCCCAGAAGGGGCTCATGCTGCCACCTGGCCTCGGCTTTAATGCTGTCAGCCAAAAAGCTCTTGAAGCCTCTAAAAACAACGGTTTCAAGACCCATTTCTGGGACTGGAATGACATGCTCAAAGCTAATGAAACCTTCTTCTACCCCTCAACCCCATGCACCAACCTTCTCTTTGGCTTGCATGAGGCCATTAAGATGCTGGAAGAAGAGGGTCTGGACAATGTTTTTGCACGACATGACCGTTTTGCCGAAGCAACTCGCCGTGCGGTAAGGGCATGGGGGCTTGAAGTACTCTGTGAAAAACCTCAGGAATACAGCAGTGTCCTCACCGCCGTAATGATGCCCGGGGGGAAGGGAGCAGACAATCTGCGCAAAGTGATTCTCGAAAAGGTAAATATGTCTCTTGGCAATGGGCTTGGTAAAATTGCTGATAAGGTTTTTCGAATCGGTCATCTGGGAGACCTGAACGATTTAAGCTTAATCGGCACCCTGGCCGGTGTGGAAATGGGGCTGGAGCTTGCCGGCGTGGAGCATACCAAGGGTGGAGTGGCAGCTGCTATGGAGTACTTGACTGCGAGTCTGGTCTAGTACTTCTTTTAAAATTATTGACATGACCATGCCTCCAAGGTACTTATCCCGCTTGTTGGGGTTAACTGTAGTTATAGTTTGAATAGAACATCGAACACCGAACATTCAACATCGAACACCGAATGAGAAAAACAGAATAAGTACTTCAATTTTCACGTATCATTTTATTCGGTGTTCGATGTTCGGCGTCTTTTTTCACAGGAAAATCTAATGAATGAACATGATGAGAAATTCGGTCTATTGCAGAATCAGATCGAAGGAAATGTCCTCTATAATGAGTTAAGCCGTTCTCTCTATAGCAGCGGAGCATCACTTTACAGGATAAAACCCCTGGCCGTCATCCAGCCAAAATCAAAGGAAGACGTAATTAAAACGGTTAAATTTGCCAGTGAACATACAATTCCTATTACCGCCCGTGGAGGTGGGACTAGCCGGGCAGGAAATGAAGTGGGGAGTGGTATCCTGATAGATTACCGTAAAAATTTAAACCAGATAATAGAATTTAACCCCGACGAAAAATGGGTTCGAGTCCAGCCGGGTATTGTCCTTGCTGATCTTAACCAGCAACTTAAACCCCACAACCTTTTTTTCCCTATAGACCCTTCAACTGGAGACTCTGCAACTCTTGGCGGCATGATTGCCAACAATTCAAGCGGCCCTCATGCGATTAAATACGGAACCACCAGAACCCATATAAACGCACTGGAATTGATACTTTCAAATGGCGAAATTATCCAGACAGGCAAAAAGGCTCTCCTGCATGGTATTCCCGCTAAATTTATCCCGCCCGGGACCCTGGAAGAGAAAATTTACCGAAAATTACCGGAATGTATCCGTCGGCATGAGGAATATCTCGAACAGGAGCGACCCTTCGTATCTAAAAATTCATGCGGTTATTCTGTCTGGGACCTGGTGACAGATTATGCAATTGACCTGACACCTCTTTTAGTTGGCTCCGAAGGCACACTCGCCCTTGTATCCGAAGCAACCTTAAAGCTCTCTCCACTGCCAGGGAAATCACTGAGTGGTTTTGTTTACTTTGATGATCTTGCCAAAGTGGGCGAAGCGGCACAGCAGATACTCGAAGAAGGGGCGGTCATGGTCGAGATCATGGAAAAACACATTCTCGATCTGGCTCGCGTTCAGTACCCCGAATTGGAGCAATATTTTCCTGAAAATACTGAAGCCCTGTTGTTCATTGAGTTTCAGGAGGAATCCGATGAACTCCTCCAGGAAAAATTTTCAAATGTTAGAAAACGACTCTTTGAAGATAAGCAACTGGCAACAAATATGCTCCAGGCCAAAAATGCAGGCGATACAAAGACCTTTGCCAAAGTAAGATCAATTTCCGGTCCGATCCTCACCAGAATGAAGGGACCCAGACGCCCCATCGCATTCATCGAGGATGCTGCTGTGCATGTGAGCAGACTTTCTGAATATATAAGTGGCTTACGGGAATTGTTTAACAGGTTTAATATCAAAGCTGCAATATACGGTCATGCGGGTAACGGGAATCTTCACACCATGGCGATATTGGATCTGAAGCAGCAGGAAGATGTTAAAATCATGTTGGGACTGTCAGATGCCCTATGTGATCTTGTCCTCAGTTTAAATGGCACAATAAGCGGTGAACACGCCGATGGACGAGTGCGCACCCATTATGTACAGCGCCAGTATCCTCATCTCTATCAGGCAATGAAAGAGATTAAGCGTGTTTTTGATCCTGAGAACCTGCTGAATCCAGGGATAATCATTGCAGACGAAACAAATTCACTTGGTGAAAATTTAAAATACGGCCCTGATTTCAATATCTCCAGCACAGCAAGCATCTTTGATGATCTTGGCCTGCAGGAACAGATTGAAAACTGTTCAGGATGTGGGAAATGTGCGTCATACTGCCCCATAGCCAGCGCCAGTCTTGAGGAATGGACTAAGGGGCGTGGAAAAATCACACTGCTGAGAGAGATCATTTCAGGCAGACTGGATCCTGCAATACTCGAAAATCCAGAATTCAAAGAGATAATGGATTCCTGTATAAACTGTAAAAGATGTCTGACAGAGTGCCCTTCAGGGGTCGATGTACCGTGGCTGGCCATGACAGGAAGAGCTAATTTTGTTAAAAGAAAGGGTGAGAGTTTTTCCAATCGAGTACTCACTGACACCAAGCATCTCTGCGCCCTGGGAAGCAGTCTGGCACCCCTTGCCAACCTGGCCACCTCAATTAAACCATTACGATTAGGGTTGGAAAAATCACTGGGGATGGATGCCAAACGGCATCTTCCCCAGTTCCATAATCGTACCCTGCGTAAAATCCTCAAAACCCGAAAAAAATTTACCGGGGTTCGCGAAGTGGTGTTCTTTCTTGGCTGCTACAGCAACTATAATGATCCGGAGGGAGAAGGACTGGCAATAATTGACGTGCTCGAGCATAACGGCGTGAAGATTATCCTGCCGGAATTCAAATGCTGCGGTATCGCACGAATCAGTGCCGGGGCACAGGATCAGATAATTGACGAAATACATCATAATATCAACTTACTGCAGGAATATACAGAACAGAATATTCCGATCATTTTCAGTGAGCCCAGTTGCGCTCTGGCAGTAAAAAATGAATATCCAAGAATTGTTAAATCTGAAACATCACAAAAAGTTGCAGATAACTGTTATGATATTCACCAATACCTGATGACTCTACATAAGCAGGGCGAACTTAAAACAGATTTTGAAAGAATCGACATGAAGGTCGGATATCATGAACCGTGCCACCTGCGAAGTCTTGGGGTCAGAACAGAGCCAATTGAACTGATGCAGCTGATTCCCGGTGTAGAGGTTATTAAATATTCTGATAAATGTTGTGGAATGGGAGGAACCCACGGGTTGAAATCGAAAAATTTTGACCTTTCAATGAAAATAGGTAAAAAACTTTTTGATGAAATTGAGGCCTCCCACGTCGACCAGCTGGTAACCGGATGCGGAGCTTGCAGCATGCAGATACACCAGGGAACCAAGCAGGAATCCCTGCACCCTCTTAAACTGCTGGCTATGGCATATAAAGGTGCAACGGTTATCCCGGAGATCGCTTAATACAATGAATAGAGCAATACCTGGCAAAACTGATTTAAACCGAAACGAGACCTCAACTGTCCCTGCTCCATGGCTTGACGTGAGGAATATCACGGGGAAAGGACTTTCAATCGATTCTTTTGCTGCCAGGACGGGTGAGCTCTGGTGTATCTGGGGAGAGAACCGGTCTGGAGTTGATGAACTGGTTGAGCTGTTATCCGGAGAATATGAACAGTTTCTTTTTGAGCCCGCCACTCTTCCGGGAGACCTTGCTGTCGTAAGCTTCAGCAATCAGCAGAAGATTTTTGAAGAGGAGGTAAGAAATGATGACAGTGATTATCTCCAGAAAATAGACCCGGGTACACTGGCCAGGGATTTCCTCGGCACTGAAGGGGACCGTGAAGAGCTGATACGGTTATTCCGCCTGGATCATATCCTTGACAGTGGATATCGACAGCTCAGCTCCGGTGAGAGTCGTAAACTTGTCCTTCTGAATGCCATCACGAATGGCGTTTGCCATCTCCTGGTTCAAAATCCATACGATGGTCTCGATGCTGCTTCATGTACAGAATTTGATCAGATAATCACAAATCTCCATTCAAGAGGCATCGGCATCATCATTACCCTGACAAGTAGACGCGATATTCCTGAATGGTGTACTCACCTTGCCTGCATGCACCAGGGAAAACTTGTTAAACAGGGGATGAGACATGATGTGCTGGCCGAAATACCGGAAGACACTTCAGAAGATCAGTGGGTTGAGAATCTGGATCTTACAGCCGCTGAAAACGGCTCCCCGGACAGAGAGGTTCTAGTCAGTCTGAAAAATGGCCGGGCCCGCTACGGCGAACGTGTCATTTTTTCAGGTCTTGATTTTGTAGTAGAAAAAGGGGGGCACACTCTGATAACCGGGCCCAACGGGGCCGGGAAGTCAACCCTGCTGGCCATTATCTCCGGTGATCACTCAGACTGTTATGCAAATGAACTCCACCTGTTCGGTATACGCCGGGGGAGTGGAGAGTCTATCTGGGATCTGAAAAAAAATATGGGTATTGTCAGTCCTGACCTGCACCGCAATCACTACATACCCGGCAGCACGCTACAGATTGTAATTTCAGGTTTTTTTGACTCGATCGGTCTGTATCGTAACTATACAAAGGACCAGGAACGACAGGCCCGTTCGTGGTTGAAACGGCTTGGCATGGAAGACCGGGAAAAGACACCATTCCGGCAGCTCAATTTTGGTGAACAGCGACTGGTGCTCATTGCTCGGGCACTGATAAAAATGCCGAAACTCCTGCTCCTTGATGAACCAACCCAGGGTCTGGATGACGTGCACCGGGACAACCTTCTTCTTTTCCTTGAGCGGGTAGCAACCGCCAAACTCAGCACCATCCTCTATGTCAGCCACCGGCAGGATGAATACCGTGATTTTTTCCGGCAGCATCTGGATTTAGGCGATCATACCTGATTTCTCTGTCTTTTGCTTTTCCTACCAGCCTAACAGCCTATAGCCTATAAACCTGGATTGCGGGCAAAGCACACAGCCTTTAACAAGCATCTGCCTTTTTTTAGAATCACATCACCCCGGCAAGCTCTTGCTGCAAAGCACTATCCGCAGTTTGTGTAAGCAACCGCATTATACTTGCATCAAAAGCCCGCTTGAATTCCTGATCCTGGGCATAACGTTTATAGAGGTTTAGCTCCCTTTTACGTTCCTGGCTGACAGCCTGACTGATCATTTTTTCCAGGGCCAGTCGGCTGTTCTGCTCGTCCTGATTGTCAACTACCTGGGTCTGGTAATTGGGATTTTTAAAGACGTGCCGAGCAACATTGATGAACTTCACCCATTGTTCTTCGGGAGTTGCCTCCCAGCCTGCAAACCACCTTTCATTAAAAGCCTTGATAATTTCATCAAGGGGATCTTTTGTTTCTTCGCCGCCGTGAGCCCCGCGGACATTAGGATTCTGTGGGTCAATTTCCCATCAATTAAAAAAGTAATTATCTCACTGAAGCCTGATCAAGC
>DAOVUU010000401.1 GCA_030632405.1 Desulfobulbaceae bacterium
ACCTGGTGGGTGCACCTGCTTTTAGTCATGGGTTTTTTTGTTCTGATTCCCTCAACCAAGTTCAGACATATTTTTACCACCAGTTGCAATTATTTTTTTGAGGATCTCGGCCCTAAAGGGAAACTTGTGAACATCGATCTTGAGGATGAAGATGCTGAGATATTCGGGGCAGCGGCCGTAAGAGAGATGACCTGGAAAGATATCTTCGATGCTGATGCCTGCACCCTCTGCAAGCGTTGTCAGGATCGTTGCCCAGCTTACAATACAGGCAAACCGTTGTCTCCCATGAAAATTATAAACCAGATTGGTGAGGCAGCCTTTTCCTCCCCTGATGTTAATCTGATTGAACTTATAGGCAGAGATGTGCTCTGGTCCTGTACCACCTGTCGCGCCTGTCAGGAGATCTGTCCTGCCTCCATTGAGCATATCAGCAAGATTGTTGAATTGCGCCGCAGTATGGTACTTATGGAAGGTGAGTTCCCGGGTGAAGAAGTGATGAGTGCTATGGAGGCTACCGAGGTAAATGGTAATCCCCTGGGGATTGGTTATGCTGTACGCGGAGATTGGGCTGAAGAGTTAGATGTTGCAACCCTGGCCGAGGACTCTGACATTGATGCACTTTATTTTGTCGGCTGTTACGGATCATTTGATAGACGCAACATCGCAGTTGCAAAAAGTTTTGTCAAATTGTGTCAGGCTGCCGGAGTAAAGCTTGGTATCCTGGGGAAGGAAGAGAAATGCTGCGGCGAGCCTATGAGGAAGATGGGCAACGAGTATCTTTATCAGTCCCTTGCCGTAGAGAACATAGAACGTATTCATTCGTATGGTGTGAAGAAAATAGTGACCAGCTGCCCCCATTGTTACAACACGCTGGAAAAGGATTACAGGGATCTTGGATTAGAAGTCGAGGTTATAAGCTACACTGTATTTCTTGAGAGTCTGATTAAATCAGGGAAGTTGAAGATAAATCGAGAAAATCTCTCCTGTACATATCATGACTCCTGCTACCTCGGTCGCCATAATGATATTTATGATGCACCTCGGGCTCTCATTGGTGCAGCCGGTGGAACTCTTGTTGAGATGGGAAACAATCGTGAAGAGAGTTTTTGCTGCAGTGCCGGGGGCGGACGGATAATGGCAGAAGAGAATATTGGCGAACGGATCAATATCGAAAGGGTAAAGATGGCGGTTGAGACCGGAGCAGATGTATTACTTTCCAACTGTCCTTTCTGTCTGACCATGTTTGAAGATGGGGTTAAAGGGGCCGAAGTTGAAGAGCGGCTCAGACCAAGAGATATTGCTGAACTGTTGGTGGAGAGGATTGAAAAAGAGTAAGGAGAACCGGAGGAATAATGAAAATTCTTGTCTGTATTAAGCAGGTTCCCGATATGGAATCAAAATTCAAGGTAGATGCAGCTGGTACCTGGTATGAAAAAAGCGATCTTGCCTGGCGAATGAACGAGTATGATGAATATGCAGTAGAACAGGCAGTTCAGCTTAAAGAACAGGTGAAAGATGCGGATCTGACCGTTCTGTGTATAGGAGGGGATCAGGTTAAAGAAACTATGAAAAAGGGTCTGGCAATGGGGTGCGATCGTGGGGCCCACATTGCAGATGACGATTCAAGCAGTAAGGAGCCGTTTGAAAAAGCCGGTATCATAGCTGAGTACGCAAAAGATAAAGGTTTTGATCTGATTTTCACCGGTATGCAGTCGCAGGATCGGGGAAGTGCTCAGGTGGGTATATTGGTTGCAGAACTTCTTGATATGCCGAGTATTTCAACGATTGTCGATTTTTCCTACTCCGACGGAGTCGTCAATGTCAAGCGGGAGCTTGAAGGCGGTATGAAGGCATGTGTTACTGCCAGGACCCCTTTAACCGTGACCTGTCAGCTCGGATTGAATACTGTCCGCTACCCGACCCTGCCCAACATAATGAAGGCGAAAAGGAAGGAGCTGCTCTCCATTCCTGTGGAAGATCTGCTCAATGTCGATTCGAGACAGGAAACGGCAAAGATGTATTTTCCTGAGAAAAAAGGTACCGGCCTTATTCTGGAAGGAGATGTAGCTGAACTGGCTGACAAGTTGGTTAAGATCCTCAAAGAGAAAACAGCTGTTCTTGCCTAGGAGAAAATCATGAAAATACTGCTTGTTGCAGAATACAGAGACGGAAAGCTGCTTGCCAGTTGTAATGAATTGATGGCCTTTGCGGGTGAGATGGGGGGCGAGAGTGTTATGTGTCTGGTGGGCAATGACAATAATCTGCCCGCATATGAAGGAACGCTCTATCTTGCCGACGCGGAGGTTTATGGCGAATATAACCCGGACGGACACAGACAGTTTGTTCTTGATGTCGTTGAAAAAGAGCAGGTGGATATGGTGGTTTTCAGTCACTCCTCCTATGGCTGGGATCTGGCACCCAGGGTGGCCTTCGCCCTGAAGGCAGCACAGGTTTCTGAAATTGTAAAGATTGTTGATGGCGTTCCTGCAGTTCCTGTCTGTAATGCAAAATTAAGAAGGGATGTACGGATTAAAACAGAAAAATCCGTTGTGACTATCCAGGCGGGTGCTTTTGGTTTATCGGAAGATCCGAGCGGTACTCCGACTATAGAAAGAATTGAAGGGGAAACTGCAGGGAGAGTAGAATTTACCGGATATGAACTGGCCGAGAGCGGGGGTGTTGACCTTGGTAAAGCCCAGATCGTTGTCAGTGCCGGAAGGGGTATAGGTAAATCTGAAAATGTTGAGATGATCGCAAACCTGGCCGAGGCACTTGGCGGTGAATACGGGGCGAGCAGACCTGTTGTTGATTCTGAATGGGTTGAGCATAATCGTCAGGTTGGGACCACCGGTCAGGTTGTAACACCAAAGCTGTATGTGGCATGCGGGATTTCGGGGGCTATCCAGCATCTGGC
>DAOVUU010000019.1 GCA_030632405.1 Desulfobulbaceae bacterium
GATTTCCAGGCTTTCTCCCATATATTGCGATCATCCTCCCTGTCAATCATCAGTCGGCCCGGAAGGGTTTCCGGAACCGTTCCCATATCCCAAGCCCCAACAAGGTTGTTTTCTTTTGACAAAACATGAAATCCTGCGCCCTTATATCCGATGGATCCGGTCATTAAAGCGAGGTTGAGGAGTGCTTCCATGGCCTCTTTGCCATATCGCTGCAGCATCAACCCGTCTCCGACCACAAAGGTTATTTTCTTACCCGCTAGTATATTGACCGCATTTTCAACTGCGTGGATATCCAGATTTGCTTTTTTGGCGGATATGTTTTTATCCAGTGATAAAAGATCTGATTTATATTTCTGATATCCGCGTGTGAAACGGGAAACAAACGAACTGTCTGCTGCTTCTTTTTCAAGTAACCAGGCTGAGATCAAATTGATCAGTTCAAGATAAAATGTGTCTATATAGTTCTGTGTAATCGTCGAGGAGCCATGGGCGTGAATCCAGACAGAGGCGCTGGTTGTCAGGTCTGTTTGTCCTGGATTAGCCACAATCAGCGGAATAGATTTTTTAACACTTCTTTTAAGATAGTAGTCCAGCACCGGCGCAGTTTGAGCCGGATCTGCCCCTAACAGGAAAATAACCTCTGCCTGTTCAAGCCCTGTAAGAGGGCCTGCAAAAAAGTTAAAACGGCCTGCCTTATCTGTCCTTTCTTCCACCAGGCTGAGAAAAAGTCTTCCGGACATATATCCGCCGTTATCCACATTGTTTGTTTTTATGATTGTGCGGGCAATTTTTTGAAAAAGGTAGTTTTCTTCGTTTGAACATTTTGAGGATCCAAGAAATGCTATACTTTCCGGTCCATGCTGGTTTTTAATTTCTAAAATTCTCCTTGCAGTGGTTGTAAGTGCATCATCCCAGGAGGTTGGGATGAGTTCTTTCTCTTTTCGTATAAGAGGCTGGGTAAGTCTTTGCGCGGAATTCAAAAAATCATGGGCAAAATGTCCCCGGACACAAAGCGTGGCATCATTAACGCTTTTTTCAATGTGGGAAGGATTAACCTCTACAATCTGGTTTCCGGCTACACCGAGCGTCAGGTTGCAGCCAACACCGCAAAAACCGCAAATCGAATTTGACTCCCGTTCCGGGGTGCCTACAAAATCAGCTTTTGTTGATAGTGCGCCTGTTGGACACATAGAGACACATGTGCCGCAGAAGGTGCAGGTTGACTGTTCCAGGGGAAGTTCATAAAGCGTTACCGGGCGAGAGTCGAACCCCCTCGAATTATAATCAATCGCACCGGCACAAACCAGCTCATGATCGGCCCGAATGCATTTGCCGCAGAGAATACATTTTGATAAGTCCCGAATGATAAAAGGATTTGCCTGTTCCAGGGGTTTATGATTCGGCATGGGGTAGAGATGAGTTTCACCGATACCGAGCTCTGCCGCAATCATTCGCAGATGACAGCGATTACCTTTGTTGCAGACGACGCAGGATTCAGGATGTTCGGCCATCATCAGAGAGACAATGTTTCGCCTGTGTTTTATGACTTGGGGTGAGTCTGAGAGAAGAACCATATCCGCAGTCGCGGGAGTGACGCAGGATGCGAAGAGCCGCCCTGTTTTTTCATCTTCTACCAGGCAGAGTCGGCAGGCGCCGAAAGGTTTGAGGCTATGGTGATAACAGAGTTTGGGAATTTTTATATTGTGCGATTCTGCTGCTTGAAGAACGCTTTCCCCCTGGGGGCAGCTGATTCTTTTTCCGTTGATCGTCAGGGTGATGTTTTCCATGAGGCTGGCTCCTCATCTAAGATCTCATTTTTTCCTGTTTGTCTTTATTTTAACTTTGCCGCATCCATATAGTGCCTCAGCCGCTGTTCCGCCCCTATCGAAATGATGTGTACGCCCTGGCATATGTCTTTGAGGCCTGAGACAATATCGGCGAATATTTCAATGGAGGCTTTTTGCTTATCCGGAGCCCGGAGAAGTTTTTTTATGACCCAGTCCGGTACCATGCCGGGTCGCATATGCCGGTTTAGAAACTGGCCCATTCCTGCAGTCCTGATGATCAGGACTTCTGCGATGACTGGAACTCCGAATGTGTTGACGTTTTTGATGAATTTTTCAAATGAATCCAAATTGAATACCGGTGTTGTCAGGAAATAACCGGTTCCGATTTTTGTCATTTCTTCCATTTCCTTCATTTCCAGGTCAGGAACATTTTTTCCCCAGGAGGATTCGACTCCCGAACCAAGCATAAACTCAGCTTTCTGAGGAAGTGTATCTCCCTCTACAGTATGTCCTTCTTTCAGGTGATCTAAAACGGAGGAAAGTTTTCCGGCATCAACGTGAAAAAACATCATTTCCTGGAGGCTGTCTCCGGTGATGCGGTAATCTTCAGTAAAAACAAGGAGGTTTTCAACGCCGGCTTCATGGGCATTGATAAGGTCTTTTTGCAGTTCCAGTCTGTTTTTTTGCCGGGTCGTTGTCTGGTAAATCGCATCGAACTTGTTCTTTTTCAAAAGGTCGCAGGTCTTTATGGTGTCTCCTACTACACCATCAATTTCTACTTCCGATACAGAAAAACCGTCAACACGGCCTCGAACGAGCTTTAAGTTTTGTATAAGTACTTCCGGATCATCTTCAACCGGTGACTGAACTTCCGAAGTGACAACAAATTGATTCTTTTTCAGTGCCTCTTTTAATTTCATTTTTACCTCCTTAACTCCATCGAAGGTTATTTCAGATCCAGCAAGCGTGCCACTTCCTCCTTGAGCTGAGGTAACGGCAGCGGTTTTGAAAAACAGACGTCGGCACCATTTTCCTTCATCTGGTTAAATTTTTCTTCATCCAGGTATGCTGAAAGCACAACAATTTTGGTATCTTTTGTTGAAGGACTCGACTTCACTCTTTTGCAGACCTCATAGCCTTTTATATCCGGCATCATTATATCGAGAATCAGGAGATGGGGCTTGAAGTGCTCGACCTGAAGTCCTGCCTCAAATCCATCAGATGCGGAAATAACTTCATAATCGAATGCATCCTCTTCCAGAGCCAGCACAATAGTTTCTACAATAATCGGATCATCATCCACCACCAGTATCCTTTTTTTCTCCTCTTTGGTTTCCTCTTTGGGAATAGGGATACCTTGTTTTTCCATAAATGTTTCGAGATTATTCTTTTTTATGCGGCGATGCCCGCCAACTGTTTTATACGCCTCGATATGGCCGGATTCAACCCAATTGATAATCGTTTTAGGGGAGACCCGGCAATACTCACCGGCTTTGGCTACTGTTAATATGTCTTCCACGGTAACTCCTTTAATGGCGAATGCTAATAATATAGTTATTATAGATATTGTAGAATTCCCTTTGTGTCAAGCTTTTTTGGGTTTAATTAATCATTTCATATTTATTATAGTTATTTTACCTAGATAGTGGAAAATAAAGTTATGGTTAAGAAATAGATTGTTAAAAGAAAATTACAGAAAATATAGAATTTTCATTATTTATCTTATTTTTGATGAAAGAATGATAAGTGCGGATTAGGGATATATGACTGTTTAAGGCTATCCACTCAGCAGGTGGTTTTTTACTCTGAATGGAAAAACTTATAAATCAGTCATAATTATGAACATCCGAGCGTACCTATGACCCGGTGGAAAAACCAATATTATCTGGAACCATTTTTGATTTGATCGTAAAATGCTCCATTTCCACTGGTATTCTGGAAGTAATTTTGAATTATTTAAAGTGCAGGAATGCTCCTTTTCTGGTGAGTTTTCTGGGCATGATCACGTATTAACTGACCAGGCAAGAAAGCTAATTAATATTATTGCATATGACATTGTGGTGAAGATGTGATTGACTTTCTAATAAGAATTAACATACAATTAACTATATGGAAAATTAAACTTAATTGATACGTGATAAAGTCAAACCTGTCGTGAGGCAGGGACGGAAAGCTACGGGTCTGAAAAGATAGCCGAGTTGCCTTAGGGAAAGGTAACTCGGTTTTTTTGGTTCTTATCAGCGAATAATCATCTACATAACACCTACTTTGAGTTATTAGGGAAAATTTTGCTTCGTGGAGGTATCTCATGTATTTCTTTCCTATATTTATAGTTTGCCTCTGGTTGTTTCCTGTGGTCAGCCATATTCTCTTACCACTTTCTATACTTGCCATATGGGGAATCACCATGGGAGTAAAAACCTTGACAGGTAAACAAAAGTGAAGCGGTCAATTGTTAATATGCAGGGCTGGCATATTGGTCATTATGGCAAGTAGGGCAAATTGCGTAATAGATAGATAAATCGATATAACCAAAAGGGGGACATTATGACTGTTAAAATTTTAATCAAAAGAAAATTTAAGAACGCAAATTCGAAAAATGTTTCCGAAGTGATTGCCAAATCCCGAGAGAATGCCATGAGAGAAAAAGGATATATTTCTTCCGAGACATTGTGTAGCTGCGACGATCCCAATTTGATCCTTGTTCTTTCCATGTGGAGGACAAAGGAAGATTGGGACTACTATAAGAATACCCCTATTCGAAAGAGGACTGAGGAGAAATTCGCAGGATTGTTCTCAAGGCCAACAGAATATAAATCGTATAACCTAGGCTTGCCATTTGCACTAGGTGATCTCGGCTTTGTTGAACCGCTAGAGTTTTAAATGTATCCTGCCACGTGAAATATACCTTATCCCGCTGGTGCAGATCTATTGCGATACTGTGGCTAAGACAAGCTCACAGAAATAAAGATCCTCAGGGCAAGCCCCCTCGCTCACGCTCGCCCTTCGTTACACTCAAGTGAATATTAATAATCCATCAATAATTTCAAATGCCCCATTTTCAGGCGGTTTTCTGGGAATAATTCTGATTTTTCAAAAGTGGTAGGATGCTCCTTTTAGGGTAAATTTTTGGATATGATCAAGTCGGAACTTCATAGGAAGCATCTTTGCTTTGGTATTTTCTCTTGCCATTCACATTGGCAATGAAAACCTCAGTCTGGTACTGCACTATACTGTCGTGTTCTCTTTCAACCTGCCTAACATTTCCACTAAAGTGACCTGCAAACATTATCTTGAATCATCAATAATTTAGAGTGCTGCATTTGCAGGTGGTTTTTTGGAAGTAATTTTTATTTTTAAAACGTGCAGAATACTCCTTTTCAATGTCAAACAAGGTTGAAAAACTCCCTTGTCTTCGACTAGTAATTCATGCTAAATTTTCACTTAACATTTGAACACTTACAGGGGGATTTTAGCCCCAAAGGTCATATCCATGCTAGGCGTACACCAGACTAGTTGTACTACACACCACCAGCAACCTAGCCATACAGTATGTGGAAAAAGGAGTGGATAAATATGAAAAAGCACCTGGAGAATAAAGGAATTAACCGGATAGAAAAGAGGGCTATTGAGGCTTTAATCCCCGACTCAAGTTAATGCGATCAAAAACCATTATGGAAGGCTCTGATTACTGTGATTTTCGGTATTACTTGCAACCAAAATGATTATAAAATCCCTGCCTAATCTTCTCTTTGTCACTGCGAAAAGTCAGGCAGAAACTACTATTATTTGTTCTTTAATGGTTAAGATTGCTACCAGATCATGAGTGACGGAATGTTATCCGGTCATATATTGTACAATTAAGTAAAATTTTACTGTAATCTGACTTTGATCTGGATAGATGTAGGGAAATTGGTGATAATTTGTTAGGAGTCAAGGGGTAAGATGTGAATAACGTAGTCAATTTTCTCAGGAAGTGGGCTTCTGGGGAAATAGTAGTTGGGCTTTTCATAACTACTATGGTTGTCTATTTGACAATGTTGATCTATACACTTCCTGCCGTTGAGAGCTTTGCACAAGGAAAAACATTGTTTGACCTATCGCCTATTTGTGTCCATGACCTGGAATTTAAAGCGGATGTTTGCTTTAAATAGATAAAAGGATGTGAAAGAACAGGAGAAAATTTTCCTTCAGAGGGAAATTGACAATAATATTTGCCTATTTCTCTATTATACTGATTGGAAGTGTGGGTGTTGAACATATGTTCATAATAATTACGTTAAACCAAACCTTGAGTCCGACAGACTCCTAGGGGCCTCGATGATTGACGATTTTGCCACATTTAGTGAAGGAGCCCGGTTCGAGACCGATGTCTGCATCGTTGGTGCAGGTGCAGCGGGCATTACGATCGCGCAGCAGTTGCTCAATAGCGGTATCAATGTTCTGCTCCTGGAAAGCGGAGGCCGAGATTACGAAGGATATACACGGGATCTGATAGAAGGGGAGTCCATCGGGTTTCCCTACTATCCATTGGAGGAATCTCGACTTCGCTTTTTCGGCGGCACAACAGCCGTCTGGGGTGGCCGATCAGCCCAGCTGGACGAAATCGATTTCCAAAAACGACACTGGGTCGAGCATAGCGGCTGGCCTTTCCAGAAAGAATCTTTGCGGTCCTTCTATAGGAAGGCACAGGAATTGTTGGAACTCAACCCGGTCGATAACAATCTCCTGCCCGGTTTCGTATCGGAGCTAGAGGCGGTTCAACCGGCGTTCTGGCAATTCGATGAGAAATTTGATCGCTTTACAATCAATAACTGTACCAAACTGGTCTCTTCTTCCAATGTGCAGATCCTACTGCATGCGACTGCGGTGGAGCTGGTCCCTGCCGATCACGGGCAGGCCATCGAAAGTATTCAGATTACAAGCCCGCAGGGCAGACGCGGCAGCGTACACGCGAAAACCTGTATCCTTGCCACAGGTGGTCTGGAAGTGCCGCGCCTGCTGTTGGCTTCCAGACACAAAAAACACCCAGAGGGTGTGGGGAACAACCACGACCTGGTGGGGCGCTTCTTCATGGAGCATCCGCACGCACGAGGCGGGCAGATCATTCCGAAGAACCCACGCCGATTCTTCAAACTATTGCCTCGTTTCATCCGTAGGGACGGCGAACGCTTCGGCATGCTCTTTCGGTCATCCAGTGCGCTTCAGGAAAAAGAGGGGATTCTGAATAGCTGTTTTTCCCTTGGTGTGCGTAAACATCCGGGAGAGCGACAGGTTCTCTACAAACATGTCTACAACAATCTGAGACATGAGCTATCACCTACCCGTTTCGGCCGCGGCATGTGGAAGATCACCCGCCGTGCCTCCATTCACACACAGAATATTCTCGGTCCCTTCCTGGACCTGCGGAAACTCGGCAAGAAGGGCAGCGGCCTTTACGCCGTCATTCGCGCTGAACAAGCACCCAATCCAGATAGCCGCATCACATTGAGCGAGAAGCGTGATTCGCTCGGTATGCAGCGAATCGTACTCGACTGGCGGATGAGCGAAATAGACAAATACAGCATCGATACTCTCATGAACGCCTTTGACAAGGAATTGCGGCACCTTGATCTGGGTAAGGTAGAACCGACCGAATGGCTGAGTGATGACAGCAAGCGTTGGGAAGTCGACCCGCTGATCAGCAATCATGCGATCGGCGGATACCACCATATGGGAACGACGCGCATGGCCGAGAGTCCAAATCGCGGTGTGGTCGATGAAGATTGCCGCGTTCATGATGTCGCGAATCTATATGTCGCAGGAAGCTCTGTCTTTCCCACAGGTGGCTGGGCCAACCCGACACTTACGATCCTGGCCCTTGCCATTCGGTTGGCAGATCGGGTCAGACGGGACACTTGAAGCGTAAGCGCCATGTAAAGCACACTCATTCGACAGTTACCGATTTCACCTGTCCCATTGCAATATTCCATCGCAGCAGCGCTTCATAATCTGCAAGTGATGAAGCCGTCGGCAACCTATCGAAAATATGCCGCAGATACGGGTATCATTCCATATCGAATGATCTCGGTCAAAAACACAACAATATAGATAAAAACTCCACAGAGAGAATGCGTAACTTCCTCAAACAGTGAGTATCCGTTGACTACAAATGACCCGACAGGTATTCAATCGGTCATTGCAGGAAACTTTCATACAGACGAAGCAGGTCTGTACGAACTGGCAGTGTCCCCATGGCAGGTGGTGATAACACCGCAGGACAAGACATTTGAGTATCGTTCTGATCACCTTGTTTCTCCGGGTATTACCATCAACTGGGGGAGGTATGCCGCCAGATGCACTATCCAGGGATTGGCACCGGCAGACCGCTGTGTGTTCGCAGTGTTCGCGGGAAAAAGAACGAGGACGTCCCTCTGGAATACCCCCCGTCATCAGCAAGGTATTATCGTTGTAATGGCGGGCGCTATCGATGTCGTAGTCGGTGCGGGAGAGGAACCTTTTGAAGTGCATGTGAACCTTGCTTTGCTGAATAAATATCTGCCAGCGGAAAAGATTTCCATTTTGAAGGCATGCGCAAACAAGCATCTCTTGAGGACATCAGACAGTGACAGGATCCAACTAGCTGGCTATTTTGGGGCGTTGCTGCAAAGAGGTTTACAGCACCCGGAATTTTTCTCTTCGCCTGCCACACAGCATCAGTTTGAGCAGGATATAGTACTCAACCTCGGAAAATTCATCCAGGTTAACAAACAAGATGCTCCCATTGCCCGAAGTCATATTCGACAACAGGGACTAAAACGAGCCCTTGATTATCTGCGCTCGTCACCTGCCAATAAGACATCTCTTGCCCTTCTGAAGAAGCAGGCGATGATGAGCGAACGTAGCCTACAGTACGCGTTTAAGGAATCGATAGGAGTGACAACACCCAGTATCTCAAATTGAGACGACTGCGGGCGGCTTACAGGCTTCTGCTTCTATCAACAAAGGAAAGAACAACTGTTACCGATGCCGCGATCACGCAAGGCTTTTACGACATTGGTCGCTTTGCCGCTGATTATCGAAGCTGTTTTGGTGAGTTGCCATCCCACACATTGCTACGTTCAGTCCGGGCAGTGACAGAGGGGTTGTGGCAATACGAGTAAGTTCCGCAAAGATAGTTGGGATAGGCCTACAAAACAACTAGTTATCACCATTACCTATAACAAAAAGGGGCTCTATACAATACTCAGCTGAAAACTGTGCTTCCCTGACTCTTACAGGATTTCAGCTTCGCAAGGAGTTGTTGTAAGAAAATATTTGTCATTCCCTTGTGGACAATGTTCCATGAGTTTTCTAGCTGAGTTTGATATAGAGCCAGTTAACAAAATGAGTTAAACATCCATGGCGTCAATCAACACGTTGAACTTAAAATTCAGAGAGATAAGGTTGTTTTGGGATGATTCCTGGCCGCACCAGATACTGATTTTGCGGGTTGTATCGGCTGTTGCATGGTTGGTGCGTAAGCCGCTGGCCAATCTTGATGTAAGATGGGAAGAGGAGAACACTGAAAATGCTTTGATGAAAGAACCCAATTACCGTGTTAAAGGAATTTGAGAATTTTATTAAATGTTTTCTCTGCCAATCCCAAGTTCGTTAATATCCCTACAGTTTGAGATGTTTCCCGATATACGTAACAAATACTTTAGCTGGAAATAAGATAACACAGGGCTGCGATAGCCAGTGGAAATCTCTACCATTTTATACTATTCTAAACCATTACCCTACTACTGTTAAGGGAAATAGGAAGTTGTCCCAAAACCTAGCAACATAAGAAGATGTCTTGACCTTTAGAAAGCCAAGAAGAACCTAACAGAAAAACAGCCCCTTCAAAGCAAAGATGCTTCCAGGCCATCATTTTTTCCTGGGCAATTAGAGATTTTGAAAATCGTGGATTTACCTCGGCACTACCGAAAGCATTTTCAATGTTATTAGAGCCAACTAACCGGCAGAAATCTGCTAGGAGGCCACGTTTTCGTTTAATAGCTTCGGTCTACCCCGCTTGTACTTCTGAAAAATAAGCATTACATGTGTTGGGATACAGAGGTGGCTTCACGAATTGTTACCTCAAATCCCAAAAACTAACCGCATTATAAACATTGAATTAATTTTGCGAGAAATCTTTGAGGAAGAAATATGAGCAAAATAATTAAAGAAGTTTTGTCTGCAAATGAAGAATATGTAGCTGAGTTCGGAGACAAGGGAAACCTTCCCATGCCACCAGGAAGAAATTTTGCCATTCTGACCTGTATGGATGCTCGTCTCGATCCAGCAAAGTATGCAGGTCTTGCTGAAGGTGACGCTCATGTGATTAGGAATGCTGGAGGGCGAGCAAGTGAAGATGCCATTAGATCATTAGTAATTTCTTATAAATTGCTTGGGACTAAAGAATGGTTCGTCATCCATCACACCAATTGTGGGATGGAAACATTTAATAATGATATAATGGGCGATCTCTTGGAACGTAGCTTAAAGACTTCAAGCGTTGATGCATCAGGGTGGCATGACAGTGGCGATGGCCCAGGCACAACAGAAGGCAAATTTATTCAATGGTTAACAATCAGCGATCAAACACAAAGTGTTACTGAGGATGTGAAACGGATCAGGAGTAGCTCAATGGTGCCTTCTGAAATACCAATTTATGGGTATATATACGATTGTAAAACAGGAAAATTGATTGAGGTTCCAGAGGCTACAAAAGCAGGGAAAGCAGATTAATCTTTTCACTGTGAATGATAGGGTTTTCCCTCTAAATCTCACACCGTCTGGGAAACCGTTGGAGATGTTTCCGGTCATGCCAAGATAAATCCACAACCTCGGAAGTCCCGTCCGGGATGAAATCGGTTTTTACTAGCCAATGGGTGTGGGTCTGCGGTGGTCAGAAATCCTGCGACAAAGATCATTGATGTTTCCAATTTATTAATTTTCTGGAAGCATCTCGGACGGGTAGCAAGTTAAAATGTGTTAGGCATTCGGGCTCATGAGAACCAGAACTTCACAGGAAGAACCTAAACTGAGCATATGCCTACACCGACTTAACCTTACCTCATAACACCCATATTCTCCCGCTATGGATCGACGTAGAACAAGACGTTAGTAGATTTATGCCGACGATGTACCTTTTACTATAGTATAGGTCTTCTTGCTGGATGTAGGCATGGATGAATTGTCTGTCCGGCAGGAGGTGATTACCCCTATATGCAGATGAGTGGCCGAGAGAAGTAATTACTGCAATATACATTTTTATGTTGTTGAGCACCTTTCGCAGAGATGACAATTTTCGAGTTTTGAAAACTGTTGATTCCAACCAGTAAACGGTATACGATGATCCTTAAATTTTAACTGGAAACACGATATCTGTATAAACTTCAGATGTCCTTCCAGCAATAGTTTCTTAGAGTAGCAACTTACTGGAATGATTAAGTATGAAACTGAGTGGCAAGAGCTGGATTGTTGCTAAATCAGCCTACATTCTTTTTAAGAAAGCAATTTTGCATTTTATCTCATTGTCTTGGATTTTCACTGCAATTTATTATGCTTTCTTTTCACGCACCTATATCCGAGAACAACGAGCAGTAGTTGCGGGACTAATCCGCCATATCGATGATCTGAAAAAAAGTCCTTCTTTTTTTCTTCTACGCAAGAATATTCATCGGATTGAAAAAGGTTTGGTTATGCCCTACCAAAGGTCCACTTTTGCAAGGGAATATATTGGGGAAACCGTTGGTTTTTACAAAAAAAGTATTGAGCAATGTTCTGTAGAGCAATTGCCACTGGAGGTAATATGGTCAAGGGATGTTCTGCTGCACTATTTTGATTTAGTCAACGGTGATCCGCTGATTTCCAAGGCAAAAGAAGCGTTTTTTGCGCTGGAAAAAAAAGGTCATGTCCCCCAGTCGATACCTTATCTCAGAGGTGAACAAAATACCCCCGTATCTCATGCTGACCTGCAATTACTTGCACGTCAGCGAAAATCGACAAGGACCTTTCTCAAAAAACCTGTCCCACGTGATCTTGTTGACAAAGCTCTTGAGGTAGCGGTAAGGTCACCCAGTTCCTGTAACCGGCAATCCACACACTACAGAATCTACGATGAACCAGCGTTATGTAGAGAGATGAGTTACCTTCCTTTGGGTGCCATCAGTTTTGCAGATAATATTCCTATGATTTGCGCAGTAACTGGAGATCTTTCCGCATATTTCTATGAGCGAGACAGGCACAGCATATATGTAGATGGGTGTCTTTCCGCTATGTTGTTCATGCTGGCTCTTGAAACTGTGGGCTTGGCCTCCTGTCCCCTGAACTGGGCCGAGATTGATGGAATTGACCGCAAGTTTGAAAGCAAAATTGGTATTCCAAAGCATGAGCGAGCCATCATGTTTATCGCCATTGGTTATCCAGACCCAAAAGGCTGTGTAACCTATTCTGAAAGGAAAGAGCTTGATCTGCTTCGGAGCTACAATAAGATAGAAAACAGAGAGGTGTCAGAACAAAAGATGATTATGTGAGCCGAGATCCGGATCTGTACCTCTTTGAAGATGTCGACTCATTGGATCGCGCTACCACTGGTGGGATTCTTTTTGCATGGAAACCCACCCAGCTTAATACCTTCTTCATTGGTGCAGCAACAGGGGCTATTTATAGTGATGAACTTAACGACCCTGAACTTGAAAACATGGCATTTTATATCAAATACAAACGAGCATTCAGGTTCTGAATTAGATTGTCACTTCAAACCTCAAGCAAACAGTAACTTCCCTCAGGTTGACCTTATCTTCGACAGGGTCAGATTTGAACTGAACACGAATTTCAAAAGTTATTTAACGAGAAGCGGTTGAGCTTCGACCTGCCAGTCCTAATCACTCACCCTCTGATGCCGATGAGAGGTTACTACTGTAAATTCAAAGAAGAAGATGTTCCAAAAACCTAACAGCATATGACGGTGTTTCGATCTCTAGAAAGTCAAGAATATCCTAACAAGAAAAAAGCATTATAAATTATTGATGGTTCCAGTCGCGCCGAGATAAATCCACAACCTCGGAAGTCCCGTTCACCGGGATGAAATTGGTTATTGCTAGCCAGTGGGCGTAAGTCCCACCTGACCAAAGCTGAGCCAGCAGGTCAGTAGTGAAATCTGCGGGTAAGCCCGGTAACGGGAGTCCGAAGCCAGATGGATCAAGGATACAGGCTCTGTATTGAGCCCCGAAAAATCAAATACCCGTGGTCTTATGATAACTTCCGGGTTACAGGAAGTGAAAGCCGACAGTCTCTGGAAACTGGAAGGCAGTAGAGCTGGATGCGTTATGGCAAGTATTCAGTTCACCACCGGGGTCTTAGACCATTGCATGTATTCAAAGGGGTAGTGTGGGAACTCGGGAGAGCCAATTGTCTCCTTGCAGAGATAACGGTGAGGAATACCGTA
>DAOVUU010000114.1 GCA_030632405.1 Desulfobulbaceae bacterium
AATCGGCATCAGCACCACAGGTAGTTTTATCGGCTCTATCATAGGAATGGTGATGCTGGCCTTCTGTACACCACTCCTTGGTAACTTTGCCCTCAATTTTCAGTCATTTGAGTTTTTCTGGCTGGCGGTTTTCGGCATTGTTATTTCCGGTAACTTAACGGCCCCTAAAGATCCGGTTAAAGGATGGATTTCAGGATTTCTCGGCCTTTTCATTGCGTTTATCGGCATGGAAGGAATACATGGTTTTGTGCGGTTTTCCTTTGGCAACACCAATTTGTCCGGGGGAATTAATCTGATCCCGGCGATGGTCGGGGCCTTTGGTTTTGCAGAAATTCTCTCCATGATGAAATTCCAGTACGTTAATGTAGTGAAAACAAAGATCGAAAGAATTATCCCGCGTTTTCAAGATATTTTCAGGTTCAGGAAAACAATTATACGGTCAGGTTTGATCGGGACCCTGATCGGGGCAATTCCCGGGGTTGGTGAGGATATAGCGGCCTGGGTAAGTTATGATTTTGCCAAACGTGGCAGCAGGGAAAAGAGTGAATTCGGCAAGGGCAGTGTTGAAGGACTGATCGCCTCTGAAACCGGCAATAATGCGGCGGTGGCCGGGGCGGTTATCCCGGTGCTGTCTCTTGGTATTCCCGGCTCCGCACCTGCCGCGGTGCTGCTGGCGGCTATGTTTATTCATGGTGTACGCCCCGGACCCCTGATAATGATCGAGTCACCGGATTTTGTCTACAAGGTGGTGGCCATGGTTTTTCTGGCAACCTGTGCCATGTTTATCCTGGGGCTGTCAATGGTGAAGTATGTTGTCAAAGTCCTGCAGGTACCCCGCACAAAATTGATGCCGATCATTTTTACTCTTTGTGTGATCGGTTCATTTGCAATCCAGAGCAGGATTTTTGATGTAAGAGTAATGGTTTTCTTCGGGATACTGGGTTTTATCATGGTGGAGATGGAATATCCTGTTGCCCCTATGATTCTTGGCCTGATCCTTGGCAATATGCTTGATACCAACCTCAGGCGGGCACTGGTTATATCGGAAGGTGATATTATTCACTTTATTTCAAGACCGATTTGTATTGTTCTCATATCCTTTATTCTTTTGACCCTTGTGAGCAAGACAAAGTGGTTTGCCGCCTTGATGACCAGGATTACAATAAAAATTAAAAGCTATTTTCAAGAGAGGTCTGTAGATGAGTAATGCAAAAGGGACTGTCCGTGCAGGAATTGTCGGCTCGGGGTTTGCCGCACGTTTTCACGTTGAGGCGCTTCGTAAAGTGTATGGCGTTAATGTAGAGATAACAGGACTCTATTCTCCGACAGAATCAAATTGCCGGAAATTTGGAGAGGAAACCGGGCTGAAAACTTTTTCAACTCTGGCCTCCCTGATTGCCGGGAACGATGTAATTCACGTATGTACCCCTCCATCCACCCATGAAGAGATCGGCATAGCTGTTCTGGCGGCGGGAAAATACGTTGTTATCGAAAAACCCTTTACAGGTTATTTTGGCGCAGGCGATGATAGTTTTTCAGGAGATACCTTTGACAGGCAGAAGGGGCTTTTGAAAGCAAAACAGAGTGTTCAGAACCTGCTGAAAGCCGAAGCAGAGAGTTCGGGCCAGATATGTTATGCAGAAAACTGGGTTTATGCCCCCGGTATACAGAAAGAGAGAGAGATAGTTGAGAAAACCGGAGCACAGATTTTATGGATGCATGGGGAAGAGGCTCACTCCGGATCCCACTCTCCGTTCTATGGCCGCTGGGCTTTTTCCGGCGGCGGTTCAATAATGGGCAAAGCGGTACATCCTCTTGGTGCCGCCCTCTATCTTAAACAGATTGAGGGCAGGGTATCCCAGGGACGTCCTATCCGTCCCGCCACCGTTTCTGCAAGAACCCATGCGGTCACCCGTTCAGACAATTTTCGTAATCTTGGTTTTATAAAATCTGAGTATACTGATATAGAAGATTTCGGCACGATGCATATCGTTTTTGAGGACGGGATGTTCGCCGATATTATCGCCTCGGAGCTGGTACTCGGAGGGGTCCATAACTGGATAGAGATTACTGCAAATAATCATCGCACCACGGTCAATATAAACCCGAATAACTCCATGGGAACCTTTAATCCTCAGGGATCACAGTTTAACGATATTTATACCGTCGAAAAAATAGAAACAAAAGAAGGCTGGTCAAATATCTCGCCGGATGAAGACTGGTTTACCGGTTATCAGAGCGAAATACAGGATTTTTATCAGTGTGCGCTGTCAGGCAACAGCCCGCAGTCAAACAGTATTATTGCTGCAGATACCATTTTAACTGTATACGCGGCGTACTGCTCTGCTGTCGATGGAGGGAAAGAGGTTAAAATACCGCTTTTTTAAACCAGACACTACTGGTTTTGCTCATCTAACTGTTGTTTCAGATCCATCGGGTCAGTTACCGGCATTTTGCAGGTGAAATCGGAACAGACGTATGCCGTCGCTTTACCGCCCATTGGTTTGACATTTTCCATAAAGGGCAGATTGTCTGCAAGAAAGAGCTGGTTTTCCTCCCCGTCAGCCAGGAGAATAAGGCGGTTAGGGGCGAAATATCTGTAGGCGACCCGGAGCATGGCTTTGGTATCTTCCGCGTCCCGCTTACCTGCTATCACTATCTGGGAAGCTTTGCTGTCGATATATTGCCAGGCTGCAAGCATTAGGGGCAGAGATGGCGGATACTGATTGATGGTTTCGCTGAACGAACCCATCAGCCTGCGCGCCATCTGCAGCCACTCCGGTTTATTGTACAGCTGTCCAAGACGAATAAGGTTGTGTACTGCAACCGAGTTCCCGGCAGGTTCGGCACCGTCATATCTGTCCCTCATGCGGATCTTTATACTGGGGTCGGTTGCACTGTCGAAGAAAAAGCCGCCTGTTTCATTCCAGAATAGCTCAATTTGCCGCTGGGTCAAATCCATGGACCAGCGCAGCCACTTCGGATCGTGGTTTGCCTGGTACAGCTCCAGTAATCCACTGACAAGATAACTGTGGTCATCAAGCTGCCCGGTCAGACCTGCCTGCTGTTTTCGGTAGCGGCGAAGGAGTGTTCTCGTGGCGGGGTTATAGAGGGTTTTTTCTATAAAGGTGGCTGTTCGCACCGCTTCTGCAAGCATTCGGGGGTCATTCAGGGCTGTCCCTGCCCTGGCCAGAGCGCCGATCATCATTCCATTCCAGGCTGTGATAACCTTATCGTCCAGATGCGGCCGTCGCCTTTGCCGGCGGCTTTTGAAGAGTTCTTTTTTAGATGCTGCCAGGCTTTTAATAATCTCCTGCCCATCCTGGTTTAAACCGGCTGTGACCTCTTCATCAGTTCGGGCCAGATACAGGATGTTTCTGCCTGTAAATTCCTGCATCGGATCCTGATCCACGTTGCCATCATCTTTCACCCCGTATCGCTTATTAAATATGCCAGCTGCCCGTTGGCCAAGTTGATTATCGATATCCTCTTTTGTCCAGAGATAAAAGGCACCCTCACCGTGCTCCCCCAGGGTATACGGGTTGTCACTATCGGCATCCTCGGCTGAGTAAAAACCACCGGCGGGGTCGTGCATATCTCGAAGGGTATAGTCGAGAATCTCTCTTGCTATTCGGCTATATTCTTTATCCCCGGTAATCAGAAAACCATCCAGATATGAGTTTACCAGCTGTGCCTGGTCGTAGAGCATTTTTTCGAAGTGGGGGACAAACCACCGGTCGTCCACTGAGTAGCGATGAAAGCCGCCGCCAAGCTGGTCATACATGCCGCCGGCCGCCATTTTATGCAGAGTGGCTAAAGCTATATCTCTGGCTCTTGATTCACCGGTTGCAGCATAATAAGAGAAGAGAAAGGAGAAGATTACCGGACGTGGAAATTTGGGAGCCTGGCCGAAGCCGCCTCTCTTTGAGTCATAACTTTTTTCAAGCAGGCTGTATCCTCGTTCCAGTACATCTGTTTTAATAGATGAATCAGAAGGAATATTACCGGTATTAAGAGCTGTGACCAGACGATCCGCTGTTTCGGTAATTTTCTCTTTATTTTCCTGCCATGCCGTGTGGATAGCCCCCAGTAGATCGCCAAAACCAGGGCGATTTCCGACTGATTTCGGAGGGAAATATGTGCCTGCATAGAAGGGGCTGCCGTCGGGCAATAGAAAAACCGACATCGGCCATCCGCCGGATCCTGTCATCGCCTGAGTTGCAGCCATATACATTTGATCGATATCAGGGCGCTCTTCACGATCTACCTTGATGCTGATAAACCAGTTGTTGAGAATAGCGGCTATCTCAGGGTTTTCAAAAGACTCATGGGCCATGACATGGCACCAGTGGCAGGTGGAATAACCGATGGAGAGAAAAATCGGTTTGTTTTCTTTTCTTGCACGGGAAAAAGCCTCCTCTCCCCAGGGATACCAGTCAACAGGATTAAAGGCATGTTGCAACAGATAAGGGCTCTGCTGATCGATCAACCGGTTTGTCTTTTCCCCGGACGCAAGACGTTTCTGTACCTCCAGATGAATTCGATTTTCACTGTTTTCTGTATATGCGGTGACTGCCATCATTGGTAACATAGCAAGTATGAGACCAGTTATATATATCCAATACATTGAGTATTCTCCTTGTTCCTGCTGATAAACATATCTGAGAGCGCTGTGTCGAAGTGTCTTGATTTTAAGCAGGGTTGTGTAAGGGGAGCAGCCGGGGCTGGAACACTTCTCTCACCACAGAGGACACAGAGAGCACAGAGAAGGGAAAGTGGTCTTTCCTCTGTGCTCTCTGTGTCCTCTGTGTTTCAGGCTTTTCTTGTTTTTTAAGAAAAGATTTTGTGCAGGTACTTTACGATCAATCCAAACTCTTTAAAACTGCATCGAGACTGTCACGTGCATCGCCAAAAAGCATCCGGGTATTGTCTTTATAAAAGAGTGGATTTTCCACCCCCGCATAGCCCGTTGCCATGGATCTTTTAAGAACGATGGTCGTTTTTCCTTTCCAGCATTCGAGTACCGGCATGCCTGCTATGGGACTGTCAGGCACTTCCTGGGCTGCCGGATTGACAATATCGTTTGCTCCGATTACAAGCGAAACATCCACTTTCGGAAAGTCGTCATTGACCTCATCCAGCTCAAAGACAATATCATAGGGTACTTTGGCTTCTGCCAGCAGTACATTCATATGGCCCGGCATGCGGCCGGCAACCGGATGGATACCAAACCGTACATTGATTTTTTTGTCCCGCAGTTTCCGGGTGATCTCATGTACAGTATGCTGGGCCTGGGCCACTGCCATACCGTATCCGGGGATAATCATAACTTCTTTTGCATCAAGGAGTATTTCAGCCGCCTCCGCAGCTTCGACGGCAATAATATCACCGGCATCTCCCGCAGGTCCGGAACTGGCTTCACCGCCGGACGTACCAAAACCGCCTGCGATAACTGAGAAAAATTTTCGATTCATGGCACGGCACATGATATAGCTGAGGATAGCGCCGCTGCTGCCAACCAGAGCACCAACCACGATCAGCAGGTCATTATTAAGCATAAAACCGGTCGCCGCCGCTGCCCATCCTGAATAGCTGTTGAGCATGGAAATAACTACCGGCATATCGGCTCCGCCTATTGCCATAACCATATGTACTCCAAAGACCATGGCGATGATTGTCATTGCGATAAGTGCCAGGGTGCCGCCTCCGGCAGCCGACTGGTTGACAAATAATGCTCCCAGCAGGATAGATCCAATGAGCAGTGCAAGGTTCAGCCAGTGACGGGCGGGAAGCAGCATTGGTTTGCCGCCGATTCTGGCACTGAGTTTTAGAAAGGCGACTACCGAGCCTGAGAAGGTGAGAGCACCGATGAGGATGCCAAGATAGGTCTCTATATCATGAATTGTTTTGTCAACACCAACCATTCCTGTGTCATGACCCAGGAAATTGGCAAAGCCGACAAGTACTGCCGCCAGTCCAACCAGACTGTGCAGAATTGCGACCAGTTCGGGCATTTGGGTCATTTCAACTTTTTTTGCCAGCATGAGGCCAATGCCGCCGCCGATGATAACGCCGAAAAATAAAACAAAATAATTGTCATATACAATGCCGATTATGGTGGCCATGAGAGCCATTAACATACCGATAATGCCGTAAAAATTACCCCGTCTGGAAGTTTCCGGCTGACTTAAGCCGCCCAGAGCGAGGATAAACAGCACCATGGCTCCTATATACGCTACTGTTACAATACCTTGTGACATCTGTTTTCTCCTATTTCCTCTAACTATTCAGATAATTGCAAAAAAGCTTCAAAATATTTCGGAGTGTAGCTGTTCAGCAGTGGTTCAAATTCGTTTATTCGGAGTCTCGTACCTCGCTTACCTGGGACTTTGAAGCATACGAGTGCTATTCGAGAAGGCCAAAATGGACGTAGTTGGAGTGCTGCTGAATAGTTACTATTTCTTGAACATGGCGAGCATACGATGGGTGACTGCGAATCCGCCAAAAATATTAATACTGGTTATAAGAATGGCTATGCCCGCAAGAAACATGACCAGATTGCTATCCGATGAGATCTGCAGCAGTGCACCAATGATGATAATGGAGCTGATGGCGTTGGTTACACTCATCAGAGGCGTGTGCAGGGATGGTGTTACATTCCAGACAACCATATATCCAACAAAACAGGACAGCACAAAAACGGTAAGGTGGGACATGAATTCGGGTGGGGCAACGCTTCCCAGCCCCAGTAACACAACACCACCAATGATAAATGGCAGAGCAATGCTCAGCAAACCTGGTTTCTTTTCTTCTACCACTGGTTTTATAACCGGTGCCGGCGCCTGTTTTGGCGGGGCAGCAGAAAGTTTAGGTGCAGGAGGAGGCCAGGTAATCTCGCCTTCTTTAATGACGGTTGCGCCACGGATCACCTCATCTTCCATGTTAATAACAATCGCACCATTTTTCTCAGGTGTGAGCTCTGTCAACAGGTGTCGGAGGTTGGTGGCGTAGAGTTGGCTGGCCTGGGTTGCCAGGCGTGACGGGAGGTCCGTATAGCCGATTATTGTTACACCGTGTTTCACAACGACCTTGTTGGCTTCTGTAAGTTTACAGTTCCCACCCATTTCGGCTGCGAGGTCAACTATAACACTGCCTTCCTTCATGGATTTCACCATTTCCTGCGTAATCAACTCAGGGGCCGGCCTGCCGGGAATGAGTGCCGTGGTGATGATAATATCAACTTCTTCTGCCTGTTGAGCAAAGAGTTCCATTTCGGCTTTGATAAACTCCTCACTCATCACTTTGGCATAGCCGCCTTCACCGGACCCGTCCTCATCATCGAAATCGAGCATCAGGAACTCTGCATCCATGCTCTCAACCTGCTCCTTTACTTCCGGGCGGGTGTCAAAGGCTCGAACAATCGCTCCCATGCTTTTGGCAGCACCAATTGCAGAAAGTCCGGCAACCCCGGCACCGATAACGAGCACCTTTGCCGGTGGGATTTTGCCGGCAGCGGTTATCTGCCCGGTGAAAAAACGTCCAAAGTGCTGGGCAGCT
>DAOVUU010000131.1 GCA_030632405.1 Desulfobulbaceae bacterium
CACCCTGATCATGGAAAGTACTTCTGGTCGTTTTTTCTACTTTTATGTGGACAACTGCCGGTTTTGCCTTTTTAACTATATTGACAAATGCCTTGGAGGACCTGTTGAGAATATCGTTGTCTGCACTGCTGTCGGCTTTGGCGATATTTATCCCTGCCGCTATTATCACGCTCAGTACAAAAAACGCGATAATACTGTTGTAAGGTGTTTTTAGTGCGTTTATTTTCATAATATACTCCCTTGTCATAGACGTTAGATATGGTGCGAAGGAGAAACAGTCCTCCTTCGATCGGTATATGTTGCATCTACAAAGGACTGTAAACTTGAAAAAAATATCGTCAAGAAAGATTACTTAAATGTAATCTGAATTTCAGCTTCTTATCATATCGGCAATCTGAAAGGCAACTTCCAGACTCTGTTCAGCATTCAGTCGAGGGTCACAACTGGTGAGGTAGTTGCTTGCAAGCTCTTCATCAATAATATTGTGGGCACCGCCTGTACATTCGGTGACGTCGTTGCCTGTCATTTCAAAATGAACTCCACCGGGTACTGTACCCTCCGACCAGTGGATTTCAAAAAAACAGGTGATTTCAGAAAGTATATCATTGAAGTTTCGGGTCTTATGGCCCGACGTTGCGGTATAGGTGTTGGCATGCATCGGATCGCAGCTCCAGACAATATTGAACCCTTCACGTTTGATCTCCCGGAGCAGTGGCGGGAGAACTTTTTCGATCTTTTTCATTCCCAGGCGGCTGATGAGGGTAATACGGCCGGGGTCGTTTTCCGGGTTCAGGGCTGCAATGAGTTTTTTGATATCATCAAGTTCGTAGGTCGGGCCGATTTTGATGCCAATTGGATTATGTACACCCCGTAAAAATTCTACGTGTGCTCCATCCACCTGGCGTGTTCGTTCACCGATCCAGAGCATATGGGCAGAACAGTCATACCAGTCGCCGGTGATGGAGTCTTTTCTGGTTAAAGCTTCTTCATATGGGAGAAGAAGTGCCTCGTGGGAGGTAAAGAGCTGTGTCTGGTTAATTTGCGGTGTGTCGGCAGATATACCAATGGTTTCCATAAAGCGGATGGCCTGGTCTATCTGTTTTGCCATTCGGTCATAAGACCGGCCCATCGGCGAGTGGGCGACAAATTCCTGGTTCCACGCCTGGACTCTTTGAAGAGAGCCAAACCCACCCCTGGTAAAGGCACGCAGCAGGTTCAGAGTGGAGGCCGCCATGTTGTATCCCTGCAGCATGAACTTGGGGTTCGGGGTGCGGGCCGCCTCAGTAAAATCAGCCTGATTAACCATATCACCCCGGTAGGAGTGTAAGGTGACACCGTCTTGAGTCTCTGTATCTGCGGAGCGGGGTTTGGCAAACTGGCCGGCAATTCGACCGACTTTGATCACCGGTTTTTCACCGGCATAGGTGAGGACGATGGACATCTGCAGCAATATCTTAAGGGTTTCGCGAATATTGGGTGCGGTAACGTTGGAAAAATTTTCAGAACAGTCTCCACCCTGAAGTAAAAAAGCATCCCCTGTTACGGCTTTTGCCAAAAGCTCCTTAAGTGAGCGAATTTCACCGGCAAAAACAAGCGGTGGCAGGAGTGAGAGGTTCGCGAGTACACTCTCTACAGCGTCCTGGTCGGGCCAGGAAGGTTGTTGCAGTGCTGTAAAATTCTTCCAGCTTGATTTTGCCCAGTTGGTCTGATTGATTGTCATACGGAGTTCCTTAATTCATTTGGGTAATTGTGAATGTTCTAAAAACAGCACCGTTCTACATCAAAGACATTGAGAATACGCAACTCCCGTTCCCTTTGTGTTTTTTCAACAGGTGGAAGAAATTCGAGTTGATCAATCAAGCCTGCAGCACTGTCCCGGTCAGGGATAGAATCTAAACCATATCCGATGATCTTGCCAGTTTTTGTGTCTAAAAGTTCTGCATCCTGTCCATTTGTTACAATTGCCAGAGGGATGCGATAGTCGGGATTGAGGAGCCTGGCTGCCGCTATTGCCGCTCGTTCTCTACTGACCAGGGACCCGGGACCATAACGTATAATCATAAATTGCCTGGTAGTATGGGATACGGTTAACTCTATAGTTGAAGTGACAAAACAACGGTTGAACAGGCTTTCAATTGTGTTTCTCGGCTGAAGATCTGTCAGCCTGTACCCTTTTTTTTCTACCATCAATCTGCTCAGGGATTGACGAATTCGCTCGTCATCGGTATCCGTTAGATCCTCTTTAGTCAGGTAATCTTTGAGAGTGCCGTAGATAAGGTGGTGTGGCTTGGGTACGGGCATGATTAATTTTTCTCCCTTAAAACTGGATGTCTTTGCAAAAGAGTAATGACAATGCAAGATTCCGCAAGCAGGGAGGGGGAGCAGCTATAGTTCTGAATTCAAAGAGGGATCCCACAGTTTGTCAGTCACCTCAAGCTGTTTACTCAAATTTATATATTTGTTCATAATTTTAAGTTCTACACGGTGATTTTGTGAGGTGCCGAGTTTATGGATTTTCTCATCGTCAATGAGGAAGAGATCAAGTCCATATGAGTTTAAACCGTACCTCTCATATTTCTTTCTCTTCTTTTCATAAATGGATGTTCCCATAAACGGATTTTTATGGTTTCCAAGATTGAGGTAATGAATAAGAGAGGGCGTAAAGTCAATGCTTGTCGAATTTTTCGCATCAAACGTCCGGGGTAACTTTCTTGTGGGGTCATGAATGATAAGAGGTATTTTGTCAACGAAAATCTGTTGATATTCCGGCCCCTTGAATGCATCTACAAATGGTTTTTCCGGATAATGGCAATGATCGGTGGTGAAAATGACTACCGTATTTTCAGCGTAGGGTGATGTTTTGTAATATTCCCAGAACAGGCCGAAGGCGCTGTCAAAACTATTGATGGTATTAAGCGACATATTACGTCCGCGACCATATTTTTTTCCATCCTTTGTTCGTTTTAAAAAGGCATGTGTCCCGAGATTGTAGAGGCCCATAAAAAAAGGTTTCTCTTGTTCACTGTTTTTCTCATGATCCTGGAGAAAACCGACGAGGCCTTTTAAAAATTGCCTGTCAGACAGGGCAAATTTGAGCAATGGCCTGGCATCATCCAGATATTTTTCAGATAACACTCCACCTGTTATAACTCTGTTGAAACCTAACTGTAACATCATCTCATCAACTTGAGATTCCTGTTTAATATGTGCATCTAGAAATATTGTTTCGTAGCCATTATTATTGAGTACGTTACTGAGGCAATAGTAATTCACCTCAGGAAGGTCATTGTAGTTTGTTTGCCAGCCTTCATTACCGCCATAAGTTGGAAACAGAGAGCAGAGTTGGCCGTGCAGTCCCCGATAGGTTGCAGCCGTATGGTTGTAATAATTTTCAACCACCATGGAGGATTTGGAGAAAATGTCAATGTTAGGTGTGATTTCGGTGTATTGAGAACCGTATACGCTCATTGATCTTGCCGAAAAGCCCTCTGTGAAAAACACAATTATATTGGGATTTTTCGGTGCGTCTGGCTCTTTTTCAAAAGGTACGGGTTCGGAGTATATGGTCTCTTTTATCAGGGGATATTCACTGGCAGGGTTATATTGGAAACCAAAATGTTTTATAACATCTAATTCATATGGGCTGAAATCAATCCGGGCTAACTCTGCTGAGAAAAGCGGGTTTTGTAAAAAAAGAGTTCGGTATAACGCGGATACTGGTGCAGTATGCGGCAGGGAAAAGCCTTGAAGGTAGTTGTTTCGCTCCAAAAGCACCTTTTCCGGCAGCCAGTGGTTGCTTTGATAAAGGGTTACAGCAAGGGATCCGTATAACAATGAAAAAAATATTCGTTTAGCCGGTTGCCAACGGAGCTGATGTGGCATTTTTTCAATTAACAGCGGCAACACCAGGCAAATAAATAACAGAAAAATAAGACCCTTGATGGTTTTGGAAGTAATTAGCAGGCTGATATGATTGATGTTATCAACAGCAAGTCGGGATATAAACTCTCTTCCCTGATAAAAAGAAGCAAATTGAAGACAATAAATAGTGATAAAAATTGAAGAGAAAATGTAGAGTAGCGTTCTAATAAAAACATTGCAGGCAAGGAACCAGACTCCAATCAGGAGCATGATGCATAATTCGGCAAAAAAGAGACTGAATAAGCTTAAAACCGAGGGGAGCTTTTTGATGGGGAGTTCAAAAACATTCAGATCCAGTTGAGAGACAAAACCCAGTACAATAAGTACAGTGAACAGGGACATATATGAGAAATAAATAAGCCCTTTCACCTTAATCAAACTGTATCCTTTTTTGTACTTTAGAAATCTCTCTCGATGTCTTCGCTTATCTTTTGTTTCTTTATGATGAGAGGACCAACCATGCCATGGTCGGTCGTCCTGAACGTACAAAGTTTTTTAATTTTTGTCTATCATGGGACGTAATGGTGATTGTTTGATTGATGAAATGCAGCGAAAGTCATGAATATGGAAAAAAACAGCGGGGCTACGATGAATAAGACTAAACGAAAAGGGCTGGCGAGGATACTGTGGGCTGGTTACTACTCGTATAAGGGTATTGTCGCTGCCTGCCGGAATGAGGCTGCATTTCGCCAGGAACTTACAGCCATGGTTATCATGCTGCCTTTTGCCTTCTGGTTGGGGGAGACAGCGGTGCAGCACATTTTACTCATTGCCCCCTGTATATTAGTTATTATTGTTGAACTGATTAATTCTGCGATCGAGGCAATAGTGGATCGTATCGGACCCGAAAGGCATGAGCTTTCCGGGCGGGCAAAAGATATGGGGTCCGCTGCTGTATTACTCAGTCTACTGCTGGTTATACTGAGCTGGGGATTTATCGCCTGGCATCGATTTGGCCTGGGGATGACTCCTATCTAACGTGCAGAGCTCTAAGAGTTTATAAAAAAGATAACTGAGGTAAAAAATGATCTACAAAGCATCAACAGAACGATATGATTCCATGATTTATAACTACTGTGGACGGAGTGGTTTAAAACTGTCTGGTATCTCTCTCGGGCTCTGGCAGAACTTTGGGCACGACTTTAATGAGCAGACATCCAGGGCCATTTGTCGCAGGGCTTTTGATCTGGGGATCACTCATTTTGACTTGGCAAATAATTACGGGCCTCCTCCGGGTGCGGCGGAAAGTTTTTTCGGGCGTATATTGAAAACAGATTTTGGGCCATATCGGGATGAAATGATTATCTCAACCAAGGCCGGGTATCTTATGTGGCCGGGGCCCTATGGAGAAATGGGAAGTCGTAAATATCTTATTTCCAGTCTGGATCAGAGCCTGAAAAGAATGGGCCTTGACTACGTTGATATTTTCTACTCTCACCGTTTCGATCCCAAAACACCCCTTGAAGAAACCATGGGAGCTCTGGCTTCCATCGTCAGACAGGGCAAAGCCTTATATGTTGGTCTCTCTTCCTATAACTCAAAGAGAACCCGTGAAGCTGTAAAAATTCTCAATGAACTCGGTACCCCCTGCCTGATTCATCAACCCAGCTATTCCATGTTAAATCGCTGGGTTGAAAACGACGGTCTGCTTGATACCCTCGAAGAACTGGGTATCGGTACTATTCCTTTTTCTCCACTTGCCCAGGGGATGTTGACCAATAAATATCTGAATGGTATTCCTGAGGGCAGTCGTGCCACCCAGGGAAAAGGTATACGGGAAGGTCATCTCAGCGAGGAAAACATAAAACGGATTCAAGGTTTAAACGAGATAGCCGGACAACGTGGACAGAGTCTGGCACAAATGGCCATAGCCTGGGTGTTGAAAGATAACAGGGTCACAACTGCTCTGATCGGTGCCAGCAGTGTTTCGCAGCTGGAAGACAGCTATGGCGCTCTCAGTAACATTGAATTCAGTGACGAAGAGCTGAAAGCGATAGACGTTTTTGCACAGGATGGTGGTATAAATATCTGGGCTTTGTCCTCCACTGGTTGACAGGTAAAGTATTTATTTATCTTCCTCCACCGTGGCTTGTTCCCGGGATTCTTTTTCCAACAGAATAATATCCGGATTCCAGTCGAGCCACGATTTTTCCAGTTTATCATACAGAGTAAAATGTTGCCCGGGTTCTGCTGCCACTCCAATCTGTTCATTATCTGGAGTGGCAAGGGCAATACCACCCTTCATAATTGCCTCAAGGGATTGGGTGGAGACGGTGATTCCCGAAAAAAGACCTCCTTCGATTCTGGCACCACTCACATTCCAGAACCTGGTATTATCTCTTACTATGGCGATGTATGGAGATGTAATGTTCACAAATACATAGACCTTATTGAAGGAGGGTGAGAGCTGGGAGCCGGTTACCTGGCCAACTTTCACCTGTCTGTAGTAGACGGGTGAACCTACCTTGAGAGAACCGAGATGGGTGGTTTCAAGAATAATTCCCAATCCGGTCTGGTTTGCGATCAGGGTATGAGGGGGAGAGTTGAGCGCCATGAAGGTTTGTGTCGGCGCACCTTCTCCCGGAAGGAAGGTAAGGAAGGAGCCGAAAATAAGGGTGTCAAGATTCTTTACCCTGGACAGGTTTATCTCCGCCTGTTCCACCCAGAGTCTGGTCTGGACTCTGAATAGTTGAGCAACATTTTTATTAACCCTGACCTTTGCTGTTATAATCTGCATATTGTCAGCAAATGTCAGCTTAATGACCCTGCCTGTTGTAATGCCTTTGTATTTAACTGGTGAACCTTCTTTTAAGCCATGAGCTTGTTCAAAATGGACCGTTAATTCGACCTCATCGGCATAAAGAGCTTCATTGAGATTTTCGTAGAGGGGATAGGGCGAATCAGTGGAAGTTGATACATCTCCAGAGGGATTTATGCAGCCGATACC
>DAOVUU010000355.1 GCA_030632405.1 Desulfobulbaceae bacterium
AGGCACTGCCTATGATGATGCCGGTGCGAAGGCTGAAGATAATTTCGACGGTGATATTAGTTTAAGCATTACGCCAACTGGTGCCGTTGATATCTGGACAGCTGGCAGCTACACAGTAACGTATAACGTAAGTGATGCCGCCGGCAACCCTGCAATCCCGGTTGTCAGAACTGTGAATGTCACAATTACTGCCGGAGATATTAATGGAAACGGGACTGTCGGTCTTGAAGATATGATTATGGTATTGCAGACAGTAACCGGTCTGACGCCACTGACCATTCATCTTGAGGCTGATGTTAATGGAGATGGCAGGATCGGCGTGATCGAGGCAATTTTTATCCTTCGCAAGGTGGCAGGCCTGCCATGAGAGCCAGTTGAGAGTTGAAAATTAAAAGTTGAAAATTAAAAAGACAACACGGAATTCGAGGACATGACACGAGTACGACATTACAGGGTTAACACGACACTAAAAAGGATGACCAAACATTACCCAGCCGGCAGAGCCTTCGTCTGAAACTGCGAAATCAAACCGGACGACCCCACCTGCCATCATGGCCCTGAAACCCACACCGACATCAGCCTTCCAGTCCGAGAGAAGTTCGGAGACATCGTACTCATCGGCGACACGTCCCCCTTCAGCAAAACCGACAAGCTGCATCCAGTCCATTTTCAGCCATCTCAGCCATGAAACCTGCCCTATGGGATTCCAGCGGGGAGTATAGCGATATTCGGCCGTTGTATAGATAGCTGATCGATCATTAAACCTGTTGTTTGGATAAGCACGCATTCTATAAAAACCACCGAGTCTTGCACCTTCCAGAAAGGGTGGACTGTGGGATATGATCTCGTTTCCATTCTCGTCAACAGAAGTTTCCTCTGAGATTGCATCTCCCGTCCAGAAATTTAAGGCGACCACACGCTGACGGGCATAGTCGGAGGAACCAAAGGAAAAATATTTACTGGCCTCAAACTGCAGAAATGTCCAGGTATCTTCTGAATCAAGCCAGCCAAAATCCCTGGTCACAGAGAGAAACTGGTTGCTGCCTGTTGATGGATTGGAAAAAAAATCCGTATTATTATATAAAACACCAAACTCCAGAGGATGAATAGTGCCTTCAATTTTTCCTTCATCTGTCTCGTAAGTCTGATAGCGGTTAAACTGCCTCAGCACCAGCACAGTGGCACCGGATGCCAGGGGATTCCATTGTTCCCCGCCACTAGCCCCTGATACCAGCATACCGTTTTTCAATTTATAGCGGGCCATTCCGCTATTATGCATGCCACCGATGGGCAAAACATATTCCAGTTTCATCTCCCACCAGTTATCCGTACCCTCATCTTCAACATAGTCGTCCTTATCTGATTCATTTGAACCAGCCCGAATTCCCTGGACAGGGGGCACCTCTGCATAGGCCCTCTGTCTCGGATAATGCCCCAGCGACCCTATTGCCGAAAGATAAAACCGATCAGACGATGGTAATACGGCTAGATCCCACATGGCCAAAAGTCCACCATAGGCCGAATCAGCACTGCCGAAAACAGTACCGCCCAGTAATAATTGCTCCTGATAATACCCCTTCATCATACCGCCGACCCCGAAGGTGGTTCCCATCGAGTCTGAAGGAAAAGCATACGGCAGGATAAGGGTCTCCTGACCACTTTTGGGATTTTCTTCACGAAGCGTTGAGAACTTCATTGACGCATTCGGTTTTCCAATAGAATTTTGTACAGTCAGCAATAACGACAGACACAAAATAATCGATAATAATATAATTATATTATGTTTTTTCATATTTTTAATCCTCGGGAAATCTCTACTCAATAATTAAATTTGGATACAAAAAGAACATACACTCTTGACGAAAACCGCCAAATCGATTTTGTTCAAAAAAAGGATATCTACTATTCAAGTTCATAGAAAAATAACAAGTTTTAGAAAAGTGAAACTATAATACGTAGTATCTTTCAATATATCAATCATTTTCAAAGTTTAATAATATGACGCATTCAATCGAATCTCTCGACCTTGGTAATCAGCTCAGAAAACTGAGAAAAAGCCGCAGCCTGACTCTTCAGGAACTCTCCGGTTTAACAGGGTTATCAAAGCCCAATCTCTCCCAGATAGAAAACAATATTGTTACACCACCAATATCGACCCTGCTCAAGATTTCGTCAGCGCTCGGAGTTCAGATTGGCCATTTTTTTCAGCATGCAACTCAAGATTCTAATGTTGTTGTCGTTCGTAAGGAGGATCGGTACGGTATTACCAAAGGACCGCACAGTTCAAGCATAGGGTATCAGTACGAGCCACTTGCATATCCCAAGGTCGAAAAAAATATGGAACCTTTCATTGTCCATATGGAGGAGCGTGAGGCCAGTGACATTGTTTACAATAACCACAGAGGAGAAGAGTTCCTTTTTGTCCTTGACGGCCAGTTGGAATTTATCTGCGGTGAAACAAGTGTGATACTGGACGAAGGAGACAGCATCTACTTCGAATCCAGTGTTTCCCACGGTTACAGAGGGATCGGCGGGCCTGCAAAAACCCTTGTTGTCATATACAAGCCTGGCTAACCCGCTTTTTTCAGAAAAGCTTTTTAATGAACATCTACCAGGAGATTGACTTATGAACAAATTGATCGGATTTCTTCTCTTTTTCTTTAGTGTCCAGATATTACTTTCACCAGAAGGAGCAATCAGTGCAGACCGCCATGGCTGCGAGGTGTGCGGTATGTACATCGATCAATATCAGAAAACCGCCGGAAAGCTGGAGTATAAGGATGGCAGAATGGTTCAATCATGTGGTGTGGCCTGTCTGCTCCGGCTGGTTGAAGATGCAGGTGGGCCTGCAGCTTTCACATCACTCCTGGTCAAAGACTGGACAGTAGGGATTCCGGTACCGGCTCAAGAGGCGACCTATGTCATATCCAGCAAAATCATTCCGGATATGCTGCCAAACATCATCGCCTTTCATAACCGCGATGAAGCGCTCCACTTCAAAGAAGAAAACGGCGGCGAACTCCTCACTTTTTCCCAGGCTCTACTCGTCATTTCTCCTGCCGCCATGACTATGCCGGCCCGTATCAAGACTGCTGTTCTCCCATCAAAGGGAGCTTCAGGAGTAAGTATCGGGTTTATGACCATGACAATGGATACTGTCAAAATAGGCTCGGATTCAGTAGATACAGGCGATTTCATAAAACGCCCGGGGCAGATGATGGGGCCTAAGAAAATGGAAAGCCAGGCCACCATGTTCATGGCCAGTTACGGTATAACCGATACCATGGCTCTTGATGTAAAAGCTGCCTACCTTGATAAAACGATGGAAATGTACACTATGAACGGGGCAAAAACTGTTACAAAAGAAAACAGCGGCCTCAGTGATATCGCCCTTTCCTATCGATATAATCTGTTTAAGAGTATGCGCTATAATCATTTTGCTTCGGTTCTGGCTCAAGCCAGTTTACCCACCGGTGATTTTGACACTGATTTTCTGCTCCAGCCTGGTCTGCATACCGGCACAGG
>DAOVUU010000165.1 GCA_030632405.1 Desulfobulbaceae bacterium
AATGATGAAAAAGGGCTTCACGATGTCATTGAAATGGCATCCATGATCGCGGGAGGCATGGATAAACTTATTGAAAGACCTTTTATTTCCTTTATTTCCTGCTTTGCCATCAGCCCTTTAAAACTCTGTACCCAGTCCACTCGTATCATGCAGGAGGCAAACCGCTGCAGTATCCCTATTGCCCTTTCAAGTGCTCCCATGGCCGGATCAACCTCTCCTCTGACCATGGCAGGCACTCTGGCCCAGCTCCATGCAGAACAGCTTGCGGGTATCACCATCTGTCAGCTTACCAATCCTGGCGCACCACTGCTTTACGGCGGAATCCCCGGCATGGCAAATCTAAGAACGATGGGGTACTCAGGTGGTGCTGTTGAGTTCGGCATGATGAATGCTGCAATACACCAATTATCAAATCACATTAAGGTACCCAATTATAATTCTGCAGGACTTTCCGATTCGAAAATCCCGGATGCCCAGGCCGGATATGAAAAAGCATTTACAGCACTGCTGGCATCCATGGGTGGGTCCAATTATGTCCACCACAGCGCAGGCATGCTCGAATCCATGCTCACAATAGCCCATGAACAGTTTGTTATTGATGATGAAATTATAGGTAACTGCTGCAAGGTACTCAAAGGCATTGATTGTGGTGCAGAACACCTGGCTCTGGAAGTAATTGACTCGGTAGGACCCGGCGGAAATTTTATGACTTCGCCCCACACCATGACCCATATGAGAACAGAATATTTTAACGGCAATGGAGTCACCGATAGAAAAAGCAGGGAAAAATGGGAAAAGGACGGCTCTCTTGATACCAGGCAGAGAGCCCTTAATATAGCCAGAAAACTCCTGGCCAACCCTGAACCTTCCTATATCCCAAAAGAAATTGATCGGAATATAAGAAAGAAATTCAATATACTTATGTAAGATGGCGTCGTAAAAAACTTCACATGCGAGGCGCGTAAATTTTCTGCAGCACTCGATGTGTATTTAACAGAAACTCTGATAATAGTTGCAAAAATTTAACTTTTCAAAGATAGTTAGTGGCGATGTGGTGTACTCTACGGAGAGTATATCCAATATTATTATCAGTGAGTTTTCCTTCTTTGCTGAAATGGTTCATTTAAATATATCGGAAAAACAACATTTTGCCTGGCAGACATGTTTTTTTGATCTAACAGTTGGCAATTAACAGTTAGCAGTTGAAACTGAACTGCCGCATAAAAGAAGGGAAAAACTCACTGCGAATAGCTAACGGTTAAAAGCCAAGTTAGCCTGAAAAACATTATATTCTTAACAACTGGAGGTTTTAAATGGATCGACGAGAATTTCTAAAGACCGCAGGTGCCACCGCTTTAACAACTGCCGCATTGACAGCACCCCTTGCAGCACCTGCTATAGCCAAAGGAAAGATACAATGGAAGATGGTAACGGCATGGCCCAAAAATCTTCCGGGACCAGGGGTTGCAGCGCAAATGCTGGCCGACAGAATTACCGCTCTTTCCGGTGGGCGGCTCGAAGTCAAACTCTATGCAGCAGGCGAGCTGGTCCCAGGTAAGGGAGTTTTTGATGCAGTATCAGAGGGCACTGCAGAACTGTACCATGCGGTTCCTGCATATTGGGGCTCTAAATCAAAAGGTATTCTTCTTTTCGGCTCCCAGCCGTTTGGATTACGCGCAGATGAGCAGCAGGGCTGGATGATGCATGGTGGCGGTCAGGCTCTCTATGATGAAATGTATGGCCGCTTTAACCTCAAGCCTTTCCTATGCGGTAACTCCGGTCCACAATGGGCAGGCTGGTTCAACAAAGAGATAAAATCAGTCGATGACTTCAAGGGGCTTCGCTACCGTACCACCGGTCTGGCCTCGGAAATGTGTGCCAAGCTTGGCATGGCAGTACAGGCCATGGGCGGCCGGGCACTGTTTCAGGCTCTGCAGTCAGGTGCCCTTGATGCCGGAGAATTTATAGGCCCCTGGACAGATTCCGCACTTGGCTTTTACCAGGTTGCCAAATACTATTACTGGCCGGGAGTGGGCGAGCCCTCCTCTGCCGAAGAATGTGCCGTCAATATGAAGGCCTATGAAAAACTTCCGGCTGATCTGCAGCAGGCCGTAATGTTTGCCTGCCAGAGCCTCTATAATCCGGTCTGGACTGAATACACCACCAAACATGCTCTAGCCCTGAAGAAGATGGTTGCCGAACAGGGGACTCAGATCAAAAAACTTCCTGAAGATGTTATAATTGCCATGGGTAATGCCGCCGGCGAGGTTATTGATGATTTGCGCAACGACTCTGATGAGCTTGTCAAACGTATTACTGAAAGCTTTCTCACCTACCGCAGCTCAATCTCAGAGTATATGGTTTACGCTGATAACGGGCAGATGAATGCCCGTGTGCTTGATTATAAGTACTAGAAAAATGGTCGCAGCAGTAACCTGCTGCGACCAATTGGAATGAAACCAAAAATGAAAGCATGTATTCATTTCCTGGAAGGGGTAAATCTCCATGTCGGCAACGTGGTTCGCTGGAGTGCACTGCTTATGCTCCTGCTCCAGTTTGTCATTGTGGTGCTTCGCTATGTGTTTGGCATCAGCTATATTTTCCTGAACGAAGGGGTGTTATACCTGCACGCAAGTCTATTTATGCTTGGCGCCGGTTACACCCTGCTCGTTGATAAACATGTGCGGGTGGATATATTCTATGCAAAACGCGCCAGACGCGGTCGGGCGGTAATAGATATCTTCGGACATGTTTTTTTTCTCATTCCGTCCATGATCGTACTCGCTGTCTATTCGTGGCCATCAGTCCGGGGGTCATGGAAAATACTGGAAGGACCTCTGTCTGTCGGCGGTATACCGGCATCTTTTCTTTTGAAATCACTTATTCCTGCTTTTTGTGTACTCCTCATTGTCCAGTGTCTTGCCAATCTGCTGAATGATCTGATCTGCCTCACAACTGCAGAAAACAATCCTTAATAGGCTCATTTATTTTTTTCAGCAATGACACTCCCCCTTGATATATTATTAGTAACCGCTCTGATCAGTGGCATTCTCCTGGGCTACCCGGTCTCATTCACCCTCGCCGGAGTAGCTACACTTTTCGCATTCCTCGGCTGGTTTACCGGATCATTCGACATGAACCTCCTCGGCGCTCTGGCCCAGCGGGTTTTTGGACTGCTGACCAATGATGTGCTGATCGCCATCCCTCTTTTTGTTCTTATGGGCGTTGTTCTAGAAAAGAGCCATGTCGCCGAAGAACTCCTGGAAACCATGGGCAGTCTTTTTGGCAGGATGCGGGGAGGATTGGGAATCTCCGTTATTCTCGTTGGTGCCTTACTTGCCGCCTCCACTGGTATAGTTGGAGCAACTGTTGTTGCCATGGGACTTATCGCCCTGCCAACGATGCTGCGAAATAGATATGACCCGAGTCTGGCCTGCGGGATTGTCTGTACCTCCGGCACACTTGGACAGATTATTCCCCCTTCAACTCTGCTCATTATACTCACCGATGTAATGTCCAACGGATATCAGCAGGCACAATTTACCAAGGGACTCTTTACCATTGATACCATCTCGGTTGGACAGATGTTTGCTGCAGCCCTTCTCCCCGGCCTGCTGCTGGTCTCTGTATATATCACCTACCTTCTCATTCGTGCCTGGATTTCACCTGATATTGCTCCGGCACTGACCAGTGATAATGTTAAAAAGCCACCGGTTTCAGATATAATTCGTGCCATATTGCCCCCCATCTTTCTTATCGTCGCAGTACTGGGCTCAATACTCGGGGGAATTGCAACCCCCAGTGAGGCAGCCTCTGTTGGTGCGATAGGTGCAATATTGATAGCCGGCGCAAGAAAAGGCGGCTCGGCACAACTGATGATAATAGGAACCATCGCCTTTATTGCCCTTGCCGCAATTGCAGGATTTTTTCCTGTCAGGCTTCAGCGGACAGACACAGGATACCTGGACTGGCTGCTTGGAATACTCTGCCTGGTGCTTGTGATAGCAGGATTCACAGCCATTATTAAGGCAATATCGATCACTGCACGTAAAGACATGCTGAAACCGATCCTTACATCCACGATGGTGGTGACAGCGATGATTTTTGCCACTATCCTGACAGCGAGCATATTTTCTCTGGTTTTTATCGGATTGGGAGGGGGAGAACGTATCGAATGGATTATAAAATCAATGCCCGGAGGCCCCCAGGGTGCGCTGATCTTCTGTATGGGACTTATTTTTATTCTCGGCTTCTTTCTTGATTTCGTCGAAATCAGTGTCATTCTTCTGCCGCTGGTTGTACCCAGCCTGATTCTGATGGGCCACGATCCAATCTGGCTCTCCATCCTGATTGCCATCAACCTGCAGACATCCTTTTTGACGCCTCCCTTTGGCTTTTCACTCTTTTACCTGCGTGGAGCAGCACCGCCCGAAATAACAACAGGGCAGATCTATAAAGGCGTTGTGCCCTTCATAGCTCTCCAGGTTATCGGTGTTTCCATTCTCTGGTTTTTTCCACAGATTGCTACATTTCTTCCTGAGCTTATATTCTAGGAGGACTTCCGCTCCTGAATTATCTCCCGCTCGTGGATACCAAGCAGATAGAGAAGGCCGTCAAGACCAACCGTGCTAATGGTGTTGCCGGCACGTTCCCTGACAATAGGTTTGGCATGGAAAGCTACCCCCATCCCGGCTGCATTGATCATGGGCAGATCATTTGCCCCATCCCCCACCGCAATAGTCTGTTCAAGGGATATATTTTCACGTTCAGCAATTTCTTTTAATAACAGTGCCTTTCTCTCTCCATCAATAATCTCGCCGCACACTTCACCGGTTACTTCCCCATCTACCAAATCAAGCTCGTTTGCATAAACATAATCAAAACCTAACTTTTCTTTGAGATACTCTCCAACAAAGGTAAAACCACCGGAGAGTATAGCAAGTTTATAACCAAGATCTTTCAAAGTGGAGGTAACAAGTTCCGCACCTTCTGATAGCGGCAGGTTCATACTCATATTTTCCAGCTCAGACAGTTTTAATCCCTTAAGAAGGGCCACCCGCTTTCTAAAACTTTCTTTAAAATCTATTTCACCCCGCATGGCGGACTCCGTGATAGCCGCGACCTGTTCCCCTACCCCGGCAAGTTTTGCAAGCTCATCAATAATTTCGACTGCGATCAGGGTGGAGTCCATATCAAAAGCTACCAGCTTCCTCTTTCCACTGTAGATATTTTCAACGTGGAATGAAATATCTATACCGGTTTCCTGAGAAATTTGCATAAATTCCCCACGCATCTCTATGATATTTGTTGGTTTACCACTCACCGTCATCCGTATACTCGCCCGCTGTTTTTCATGTGGTTTAACAAGAGAAATCCTTCCTGACAGCCTGGTAATATAGTCAATATTCAGACCGTTCTCGTAAATCACCGTCGCAACTTTGGCGATCTCTTTAGCTGTCAGTTTTTTCCCAAGCAGAGTAATAATTCTTCTTTCCTTGCCTCTTTCTTCTACCCACTTTTCATACCTGGCACCCTCAATCGGTTTTATATCAATGGAGAGATCCATCTTATGTCCCGCATAGAGAATATCTTTGTATAAAGCCTCAAAGTTCTCTTTCACAGGAATTTCGATCAAAATACCTAAAGAGATATGTTCATGGATGACTGCCTGCCCGATATCGAGCACACTGACATCATACTCGGCCAGGATAGATGTAAATTTAGAATCCAGTCCCTTTCTGTCCCTGCCGGTAATATTTATCAATATAATTTCATTCATAATAGGTTGCTGTTGTTATGAAGTACATTGCTGATTTGAGGCTAAGTAACCTTAATACTGTCAGCCGCTAAAAGGTAATAATACGGTAGCCTTGCTGGATATAGTCAGACATGGCAGGATGCCCCATCATCTCACCTATCAGTGGAATATTCTCACCTTCCAGTGGTTCGGTTACTCCGAGTTTGTTCGAACAGGCTCTGCATGCGCCAACAAACAGGTTCCGTCCTTTTACCTTTGTATAGAGTTTATTGAGAAAATGCTTCTCATCTGCCATTTTCTGTACAAGCTTTACCGCTTCACCTTCAAGGATAATTCTCCCATCCATTCCCTTGTCATTTAAATCCAGACTGTTCAGTAATACATGAACAAAACACATGGGATCAGCGCGGAAAGCGAAAAAAATTACCTTTTCCATACAGTTCTCCTTTTGAT
>DAOVUU010000155.1 GCA_030632405.1 Desulfobulbaceae bacterium
AGCACCCACTTGCATTGAGTGCCCGGAAATCGCCTCTCTGCGGCGGAAAAGCTGCACGATGATGGCGATATCGGCCACAGCGGCAAGTGTGAATGTGACATCTGTTTTCTGAATAAGCCGTTTCTTATGGGCGAGAAGAGCCCGCGCCAATCCCTGTCCTACAGTACCGAATCCGATTAGGCCAACACGTATTTCTTTCATGATAATAGTATATTGTTTCAAGGTTGATTTTTTACAGTACCTGGTGGGGTCTTGCATATATCTGGCCAGCATGACTGCAAGTCGTGGAGATGATCTTGATTTATTTGTAATGGTTCAGAAAATAACCGCTTTATGGGTGAAAGTCAAAATCTATGAAGAGATATTTTTATGGCCCCTCTGTTTCTTTTAGGCTATAGTTACGGCCTCGGTATATTGCAGATAGAGTTGTTTTTAAGAACCGGTTTTTTAAAGGAGAAAAATTATGGGAAAAAACATCCTGGTTTTCGGACCAAATGGCAGCGGCAAAGGTACTCAGGGTGCAATTCTTCAGAAAAAATATAACATTCCTCATATAGAGTCTGGTGCGATTTTCAGAGAGCATATCGGTGGTGGAACCGAGCTTGGCAAAAAGGCAAAAGAGTTCATTGATAAGGGTGATCTGGTTCCAGATGATATCACCATCCCGATGATGATCTCCCGCCTGCAACAGGATGATTGCAAGGATGGCTGGATTCTTGATGGTTTTCCGCGTTCAAAGGATCAGGCAGTTACCTTGGCGGAGACTCTTAAAAAGGAAGGACTGGCACTTGATTTTGTTATCGAGATTGTACTTGATCGCGAAGTAGCCAAAGAGCGTATTATGGGGCGTCGTCTCTGTGTTAATGATAATAACCATCCCAATCATATTGCTTTTGATGCAATTAAACCGGTTGAAAAAGATGGCAAGATGGTGTGTCGTGTATGCGGAGGAGACCTGAACACCCGTGCAGATGATCAGGATGAGGGTGCGATTAACAAACGTCATGGCATTTACTACGATGAAGTTGTCGGGACCATGGCTGCAGTCATATATTTCAAGGAAGCAGGAGGACCAAAAGTAATATCCGTTGATGGCTCTGTTTCCATAGGAGAGGTTACAAATGCCATCATGGGCGAACTTTAATGCTTGCGCCATGAGACCTGAAATCATCTGATTTCCATTTCTTAATTTAAGTAAAGGGCCACCCCGAATTGTGGGCGGGCCCTTTTTTGCCTATAAGGTTCCCATGATGGCGTCGTAAAAAGTCCGATCTACTGCGTTGTAGGTTTTTTACAGACACTCGACATACCACATGTATAGTCGAGTACCTATAAAAAACACTACGCCTTGTATATCAAACTTTTTGACTTAGCCATCTATGGCTTCCGATAAGCGTAGACTTCGAGTGACCTTTTTATGAGATTACCTCCCATAGGTTACTGGGGAAAATATAAATGAATCTGACTGAGTCAGTATCGTGTTAATTATGAAAGACAAGCCAAAAGTAGCTAGACCAGGAAAGGTGTATCTGGTGGGGGCGGGGCCCGGCGACCCTGGCCTGATTACTGTACGTGGAAGAAGTCTTTTAGAGCGGGCTGATGTTGTCGTCTATGACTATCTCGCCAGTAAAAAATTATTAAAGCATCTCCCTGTCTCTGCAGAGCGTATATATGTGGGGAAAAAAGGTGGAGTCAAACATATACACACCCAGGATGAAATCAATCAGATGCTGGTTGATCATGCCGGTGCCGGTAAGATGATTGTCAGGCTTAAGGGTGGAGACCCCTTTATTTTCGGCCGTGGAGGTGAAGAGGTTGAGCGACTGCATCAGGCGGGGATTGCCTTTGAGGTTGTACCTGGGGTTACTTCTGCTACTGCGGCAGCAACATATGCGGGTATTCCGATAACGCACAGGGACCATACTGCCACCGTTGCCTTTCTCACCGGCCATGAAGATCCGACTAAAGAAAATTCCAATATCGACTGGTCAAAACTGGCGACGGGGGTGGGTACTCTCGTGGTGTATATGGGGATTAAAAATCTTCCATCGATTGTCGAGAACCTTATAAAACACGGACGAGATCCGAAAACACCGGTTGCCGTGGTTCGCTGGGCATCCACCCCTGAACAGCAATCTGTAGTCGGTACACTTGAGACAATTGCCGAGATAGTTGTGGACAGCGGTATCAAACCTCCATCTCTTATCATTGTGGGTGAAGTGGTAACCCTCAGGGATACTATTGACTGGTTTGAAAAAAGAGCCCTCTTTGGTAAAAAAATCGTTGTTACCAGGACCCGGGATCAGGCAAGTGAACTGGTTGCCGGTCTCGAGGAATCCGGCGCTGATTGTATTGAGTACTCAACTATTAATATTAAACCTGTTGACTCCTATAAGGCATTAGATGACGAGCTTGAAAGGCTGGACGAATACCACTGGATTCTGTTTACCTCTCTCAACGGGGTAAAATATTTTTTTGAACATCTCTATGCCAAAGGTATGGACACCAGGGATATGAAAGGGCCTGATATTGCAGCAGTTGGTAAGAGCACAGCAGAGCTTCTTCTGAAGTATGGTATAAATGCGGATCTCATTCCAAGTACCTTTACAGGAGAGGGACTGGCGGAAAGTCTGCTTGATCAGGGCGTTGAAGGAAGAAATATTCTTATTCCGAGAGCTCTTAAAGCCCGTGAAATACTCCCGGAGACCTTAAGAGGTGCAGGAGCACAGGTAACTGTAATACCTGTTTACCAGAATTGTCCGGAGGAGGAACCCCCAAACAGCCTGCGCAAAGATTTTGAAGATGGCAGAATTGATATGATTACCTTTACGAGTTCGTCCACAGTGAGAAATTTTATCAGGATGATTAATGCAGAAAACCAAGAAGAACTGGGACGTCTTCTAGACGGGGTAGATATTGCTGCCATTGGTCCCATAACTGCGAAAACGGTGACAGATAATGGCTTGCAGGTAGCCGTTCAGCCTGAGGAATATACGATCTCGGAGATGATCTGGTCTATTGTACAGTACTATAGCAGTGGAAAAAAATAACCAGGGAAACCATGGATGCGGGGCAGTCGTCAGGAGTATATGCTTTGTTTCGTGATAGTGAAGGACAGAGTGATGTAATCACCCCGGTTGGGCAGCAGGAGAATGAGGAAAAAATCCGGTCAGACGAGGCTCTGTTTTGTAGATCGTGTTTGAATCAAATTACCCGAAGAGAAGAAGCAATACGTATAAACGGTTCTCATGCTCATACCTTTTTTAATCCGGAAGGTATCGTTTTTGAACTTGGCTGTTTCCGTGAGGCCCCCGGCTGTCTGTCTATGGGAGAGGCAACCTCCGACTTTACCTGGTTTGCCGGCTCTGTCTGGAGGTTTGTTCTGTGCCGTAATTGCGGGGTCCATCTCGGTTGGTTTTATGAGATGAAAGAATCCGGGTTTTATGGACTGATATTTTCCCGTTTACGGGAGTAATTTTCGCTTCTTTTCTTTACATTAACCGGCCTTGATTAAATCAAGAAGGTCATCGGTTTTCATTCTGGCACTGACATCACTGCCTTCCAGTAGATTGCTGGCCAGAGCGCGTTTTTCCTGATGCAGTCGCACAATTTTTTCTTCAATGGAATTCTTGCATACCAGCCTGTAAATGGTGACAGGGCGTGTCTGGCCAATTCGATGTGCCCGGTCTGAGGCCTGGTCCTCTACTGCGGGATTCCACCATGGATCCATATGGATGACATAATCAGCAGCCGTAAGATTAAGGCCCAGTCCACCCGCTTTTAAACTGATGAGGAAGAGGTCACCCTGGCCGGACTGAAAGGCATCTACCCGTTCTTTTCGTTTTTTTGAGCTGGTTCCACCATCGAGATATTGGTAGTGGATGCCCTGTTTATCAAGATGTTCCCGGATGATGCGCAGGTGGCCAATAAATTGACTGAAAACCAGTGCCTTATGTCTGCCCCCTATAAGTTCTTCAATAAGTTCGGCAAATACTTTCAGTTTTGAGCTCTCGATGCTGGTGTTGTGATCGATCAGGCGCGGGTTGCAGCAAGCCTGGCGCAGTCGCATAATCTCTGTCAGGATCTGTAAATGTCTGCCTTTTTTATCCTTGCTGCCTTCCAGTTTGTCAATTGCATTCTGACGTAGAGCCTCATAAAAATGAGCTTCATCCTGACTCATTGCTACATCCAGAGTTACCTCTGTACGGGATGGCAGTTCTTCCAATACCTGTGATTTTATTCTTCTCAGAATGAAGGGTCGAATCAGTTTTTTAAGTTTCTTCCTGGCATCCCTGTCTTGATATCGCTCAATGGGGATGGCAAAACGTTCATTGAAACTGTTCAAGCTGCCCAACAGGCCGGGGTTGATAAACTGAAACAGGTTCCAGAGTTCACCCAGATGATTTTCGATTGGTGTTCCTGTAGTGATTAGTTTGAATTTGGCCTGCAGGGACATGGCAGCCTGAGAACGTTTGGTGGCCGCATTTTTAATTGCCTGGGCTTCATCAAGAATGACTACCTGCCACTCCACCGAAGAGAGGATCTCACTTTCCTGCTGAAGAAGAGTATATGTCGTTATCAGCAGGTCAAATTTGCCAAGATCTTGAATAGTTTTCTTTCTGTCTTTTCCTGTAAAGAATTTTATATTGATGGTTGGGGTAAACCGTGATATTTCCGACTGCCAGTTTGTAGAGACCGAGGTAGGGGCAACAACCAGAGACGGGCCGTCTGCTGCAAGTTTGAGGACAACTGCTAAAGATTGTACCGTCTTACCGAGTCCCATATCGTCTGCCAGACAACCACCGATTCCCCAGTGGGCAAGACGGGCCAGCCAGTGATATCCTTCCTTCTGATAATCCCTGAGCTCAGCCTGCAGAGTAGAGGGTATTGCCGGGGCGAAATTCTGTGAATCACGAATCTTTGCAGTTTGTTTCTTCCAACCTGTATCGGCGTCTGTCTGTGTCTGATCGGTGAGTTTTTCCAGTACCATTGCGGCAAGAGGATGGATAAGGAGCTCATCACTGTCATCATCCCGGTATCCGTCTGAAAAAATATTCATATCTTCCAGACGTTTTCTGAATTCTTGAGTGAGTGCAATAAATTGGCCCGGGGCTATTTCAACAAATCTACTCGGGGCATTTTTTATTTTAGCCAGTAAATCTTTGAGCTCAATGACCTGGCCCTGGTCAAGTGCGAGGTGTCCACTCATTGCAAACCAGTTCTGCCGGTTAGTTCGTATTTTCAGGTTCAGGTTTTCAAGAGACGCTTTCTGGGTGATGGTAAGTTTCTCACCCTCCGGCCATTCAATCCTTACCTTGTCCCTGATTGCCTGCAGTTCAGTCAATGCCTGGAGGCAGTCGTCAGGGTCCTGCAGATGCCATTCCCGGTCGTTTTCCTGTTCCATATCGATTGCCAGATCGAGAATAGGGCAGAGTTCTTCAACATCACGGGCATTCTCCTCTTCGAGTGCCAGGTTTCTTTTAGTCTGAAATCTTTTCCCTTTAACCTCGGCCATGATGTTTTCCACTCCCTGCCCGGGTTTGAGGTAATGCCCTCCGTCGATGAAAGGTTTGACAAACATCTCCAGCCGAAAACCGGTACCGTACGGAATGAGATGTATATATGTGGTTGAATCGGAGTCGGCAAAGGTGATATCGCCGGGTCGGTTACTGACATTATCCGCTGCAATTGCTGAGTGTACTGTCATAAAAGAGGAAATATTGCCAATAGCGGTCAGTACCTGTTCACTGGCCGACAGAGGCACTGTCATGCCATCTTTTCCTGTTATTTGGGCAATACGGCGATGATTATCGTTAATTGGGATGATTTTTACCCGGGTTGGTGTCTCCCTGTAATGGCAGATGTTGCTGCTGGAAACAGGTTGAGCAAATCGGATATGGAGAAAATCACCTCGTTCCTCCACAAGTAATTCGGGTTCACCGGTGACAAACTCAACCGGGATGGCATCCGATTCTGAGAGAAAAAGCAGAGGGTGGCTTATCATTGCAACCAGGGCCTTATCCATGTTGAAATGATAGGTTGCACTCTGGGTTTCAACATTGTGGACCCTTCTGATCGCAGCACAGATTTTTCGATCCTGGGGGGTTAAATAGGTGAGTTGATTTGTCTGATAGAGTCTTGACAAGGAAATTGGCCTGCCCTTGCTCCATTTTTTATTTGGCGCAAGCTTTTGTTCCCTGGGGTTGATGTTTATTTTGCTCCCCTCAAACGCGACAATCCAGACCAACCGGATAGATTGCCGAGGTGTTTCCTCATCTTGCGAGGTGGCGTAGATCAGTGCCTGAAGGCTTCGTTTCCATGGTTCTTCCGGTTCCAGTATTGACAGGAGCG
>DAOVUU010000118.1 GCA_030632405.1 Desulfobulbaceae bacterium
TAAATATTTTTCACATCCAATTTGTATCATGCGAGTACCTCGCAGATAGCGTAGACTTCGAAGACTGATACAAATCAAATGTGAAAATATTAAAAAAATACTACGCAATTTACTGGATGACGCTCCCAAAAGTTACCCATGAATCTTCCTGCAAAGTTTAAACCGGACAATACTGATAATATAAGAATATGTGGGAAAAGAACTTAACCGGCAAATTGGAGATATAGCGAAAGGTTTCCAATGTCTGATAGAATCGTTCGATGCAACGACTGTATCCATTATTACATAACATATAATCCGAAAAGGCCTTATGGCTGTAGGATTATGAGGTTTATAAGTAGAATCTCTCCCGCTCAGGTGGTATTTGCTAATTCGGGTATTGTATGCCAGTTGTATACGATGAAAAATGGATCTGGTGACAATTCAGCAGGATAACGAAGAACCGAAAATGTTAAAGAGAATCAAAGAGAGTCTTTTGCCCCTTGTTATTGAAACATGGGTGACAAGCTGGGAACTGATGAAAATCATGATTCCTGTGCTTATCATAGCGAAAATTCTCGAGGGACTCGGCTGGATATCATACCTCAGCACAGTCTTGGAGCCCGTGATGGGCTTCATCGGATTACCCGGTTCACTTGGCATTGTCTGGGCTACGGCAATATTTACCGGTCCTTATGGCGGTGTTGCCGTTTTCGCGGCCCTTGCATCTGGATTTGACCTTTCTATTGCCCAGGTAACCGTTCTCTGCTCAGCCATGTTGATTGCCCATTCCCTGCCTGTTGAGCTTGTTATCAGTAAAAAAGCGGGGGCTAATCTCATACCAATTGCTCTGTTACGACTGGTCGGAGCTATTGTATATGCTTTTCTTTTAAACAAGATATGTTCAGCATTTGATTTTTGGCAGAATCCTGCGGCCATTTTTTTTAAGAGTACAGCGGGGAGTCAGACAATTCAGCAGTGGAGTCTGGAGCAGTTTCAAAATCTTGGACTGATCGTTTTAATTATTTTTTGTATACTTGTCGTCATGCGCTTTCTTAAGGCAGTGGGGTTTCTCAGGATACTTGAAAAGTTGCTTGCTCTTGTTCTCCCCTTTTTTGGAATGAGCGAACATGCGGCACCTGTGACTGTTGTTGGTATGATTATGGGTATCGGTATTGGAGGTGCTCTGATAATCAGAGAGACAAGTACCGGTAAGATGAGCAGGGAAGAGGTATTTAACTCGATGGCATTGATGGGTTTGTGCCATGGCCTGGTGGAAGACACCCTGCTGATGGTTGCCATCGGTGGTAAGTTGGGAGGGATATTGTGGGGAAGAATACTTTTTTCATTGGTTGTAGTGTTTCTTATTGTTAAGCTGACACGGTTTATGGCCGGTAAGAGACTACAAAAACAGGTTGAATAAGAGTGATGGTGTCTGGCGTTAGAGTTTTTACGAGATTGTTAAAAGCGATTCAGGATGAAATTTGAAACGGAGAAACCCCTTGGCTAAGAGATTGTTGTATGCAGGAGTATTGTTTTTTTTCATAATGATCACTCTTTCCCCTGAGAGTTACGGGAGTTGCTTGAAGGGTGACTGCCGAAACGGTACGGGCGTGTATGAGGCCGTTGATGGCAGACGGTATGAAGGGGACTTTAAAAAAGGCATTATTCACGGTCAGGGGACACTGATTTTGCCTGATGGAACGGTATATTCCGGACAATTTCAAGATGGTAAATTTCATGGAAAGGGAAAACTGCGCCACCCTGATGGAAGAAAGTATGACGGAGAATTTTTTAAAAATGTTATCCATGGCAGCGGGACAATGATTCGTAGCGATGGTACGCAATATGTTGGTGAATTCAGCCATGGACGGTTTCATGGCAAGGGCGTCCTTTTTTCCTCTGATGGGCGTGAATATAAAGGAGACTTTCGTAACGGTATTATCGATGGTAAAGGGAAGTTAAGTAACGTCGACGGCAGTTGGTTTGAAGGTATGTTTCATAACGGTAAACCTAATGGTCTGGGCACCAGAAAATATCTTGATGGCAGTAGTTATTCCGGCGAGGTCCGCGGGAATATCAGGAAAGGCTATGGCGTGTTTCATGCTCCTGATGGCGAAAGATATGAAGGTATGTTTGTTGATGATAAATATCATGGGGAAGGCTCCATTCAATACAGTGACGGCAGGAAGTATAGCGGTGAATTTGAAAGAAATCTCAGTCACGGCCAGGGGACAATGGAATATGTCGATGGATCGAGATATACGGGGGATTTTGCAGATGGAATGGTTCATGGTGAGGGGACTCATGAATTTCCTGACGGCAGTATCTACGAAGGTGAATATGCTGATGGTAAACGCAGTGGTGTCGGAGAGCTTCTTTTTGCAGATGGATCCAGGTATAAAGGTGAGTTTCTCAACAACAAAATGCATGGCCAGGGAACAATCGTCCACAGTGACGGGAACGTGTTTACCGGTCAATTTATCAATGGTCATCCCCAGGTTCTGGTTGCAGAAAAACCAGTTGAAAGAGAAGAAATATTAGAAAAAAACAGTGAAGTTACGGCAAAAGACCCAGAAAAAGATCAGATAATAGAAACTGCAGAAAAACCCTTGCAGGGTGGCAGATATTCTGTCCGGAATGGAATTGTGACTGATGAGGTCGGAAAAGGAACCGCGTTTACTGGAAATACTCGTATAATTTTTCCAGACGGTAAAGAGTATAAGGGACAATTTAAGAGTGGAATGATGCATGGATCTGGAGTGCTTGAACTGCCAAACGGTGACAATTATACTGGAGATATGCGCCGGGGGAAGATCCATGGTTACGGTATATATCATCACAATGATGGCAGAGAGTACAAAGGTGATTTTGTTGCTGGCAAAAAAAATGGAAACGGTATCTTTACCTATCCGGATTCGACACGATATACTGGGGAGTTCAAAGAGGATCTTTTTTCCGGAAAGGGTGAATATTATTTTACTGATGGCAGCCATTATAAAGGCAATTTTGATAATGGGAGTTTCAATGGCACAGGCGAGCTTGTCTATTCTGATAAAACAGTTTACAGGGGACAGTTTTTTGACGATCTTCCCCATGGTGAAGGAATATTGATATCGAGCGATGGCAGTCGTTTTGAAGGGGAGTTTAAACTTGGGCAGAGAGATGGTAAGGGGAAATTTACCAGAAATGATGGTCATGTTTTTGAAGGTGTGTTTGAAAGAGATAGGTTCATTAAATAGAGATGGGGTAAAAAATGCGCTGGAGTTATAAGACAGTACATTATGAATTGAAAAAAGAAGGTTTATTGGGAAGTGCTTTTCTCGATGCACCGGAGATCGAACTTTCGCTTAACGAATATGGCCGGGCTGGTTGGGAGCTTGTTTCCACACTTGAGACCATGGATGGAATTATTGCCGTTTTTAAACAATCGATTTCGGGTGATTCTTCTCCTCTTTTTCAAATTGACCCTGTAGAAAATGATCATAACAAGACATTGCCGGTGGAACGTTCGGAGATTACTGAAAGAGAGCCTGATCCTGTTCCATTTGAAACTTTTGCTCAGGATGAGGTTGATGACTTTGAAGTTGTTGAGATGCCGCCCAGGGGAAAAGAGCCTGTTGAAAAAGAACCTCCGGAATCGGAGGGGGACGTTGGTGCAATTCGTATCGAGTAATCTACTGCCAGAAGCGGACAAAAGTTATTCATGAATCCGTTTTAGATGCTTTGCAATTTTCTAACCGGTCAATACTGAGTTAATATAACATGTTATAAGAGGTCTGTATGGGTGGTCCTAGAGATATTGTATCCGGTAGAGATCTGGAGTTTGCGGAAAGTACGGAGTATACTCTGGGAGTTGAAATTGAGTTTCAGACTCTGGATAAAAAAACATATGACCTCGCTCCTTTCGCTCCGGTTCTGATCGAAAATGCTCCTGCACTGCTGCGGCCCCGTCTTTCCCCTGAATTCATTCAGTCTATTCTGGAAATCCAGACAGGTATCTGTCTTTCACTGGTTGATGTGGAAAATGATCTGATGCAGACTGTGAGCATGGCTGAAGAGCTGGCAGAAGAGAATGACAGTATACTTTTTGCGGCCAGTCTTCATCCCTTTGCAAGATATCGCGAACAGCTTTTGACAACGAATGATCGCTACGAAAATATCATGCAGGAACTGCAGATCGTGGGGAGGAGATTTATTACCCAGGGGCTGCATGTCCATGTGGGACTTCCTGATGGGGAATCTGCTGTCCGGATCTGCAATCAGGTCCAGGCCTATCTTCCAATACTTCTGGCTCTTACAGCCTCCTCTCCTTTTTTTCAGGGGGAGGATACCGGACTGATGTCGTACCGGACGAAGCTCTTTGAGGCACTGCCTTTGGCCGGGGTGTATAGTCATATAGAAAATTGGCACCAGTTCAAGGAAGAGGTCTACCTGTTACAATCTGTTGGTGTGATAACATCTATCAGGGACCTCTGGTGGGATGCAAGGCCGCACCCTGACTTTGGTACATTGGAAATTCGTATCTGTGATCTGCCGGTCAGGTTTTTTGATATTCTTGGAATTACGGCAGTGATACAGGCCCTGGTCGCAACACTTGCCGAGGACAAAAGTGCGGGTTTGCCCCTGAATCAGCACATCGTTCAGTCTAATAAGTGGCAGGCTGTCAGATATGGTCTGGATGGGACCTACTTTGACCCTGGCGGGATATTATCCACGAAACGGATACCTTTGCGGGAAGCTGCCAACCTCCTGCTGGAAAAGATCGAACCAATGGGGGTGAGGCTTGGGGCTGTTGGGTATATGGGTCATGTTCAAAGAGTGCTGAGTGATGGTACAGGAGCCGATTTTTTACGATATTGTCATGGCAAATCTGGAAGTTTTAAAAATGTAGTTTCATCTCTATGGGGAGAATTCTGGCAGTGAGAATGTATGATAAATCTATTGTAGCTTCGGGAAATTCACTTGTGAGCGATGCCGCCGGCACTATTCTTAAAAATGGCGGCAATGCTTTTGATGCTGTGGTTGCTGCTGGGTTTGCAGCGGCCGTCACAGAACCGATGCTTACCAGTCTTGGTGGCGGTGGGCTGATGCTTGCCCATAGTGAAGATCGGGGTGAAAAGGTTTTCTTTGATTTTTTCGTTAACACACCCGGGAAAGGAGTAAAAGAGAGTATTGCAGAACAGGATTTTTTCCCGGTAGCTGTGAATTTTTCAGGATCTTCTCAGATATTTAATGTCGGTCTTGCCTCTGTTGCTGTGCCGGGAATCCTGAAGGGACTCCTGCATATCCAAAAAAGACTCGGGCGTATGGGTTTGCAGGATGTGACTGCACCGGCTAAAGAATTTGCGCTTGGTCACGCAGTCAACAGCAGGCAGGGTCATTTTCTTAAACTGCTTCGTCCTATAACGATCCTTACAGACAAAGGGAGATGTCTGTATGAGCCTGGTGGAAATTGTATTAAAGAGGGCGATAAACTCGTCAACAGAGAGACCGCTGATTTTCTCGATCAATTATGTGTGGAAGGTGATGAAAGTTTTTATCGTGGGGAGATAGCTTCAAAGATAGATTATGAGATGAAAAATGGGGGAGGATTACTCACTGCCAGGGACCTTGCCACTTTTGAAGTTCATGAGAGAAATCCTCTTGCTGTTTCATACAGAGACCACGTGTTACTCACCTCCCCTGAACCATCAATGGGAGGAACCCTTATAGGGTTGGCACTTTCTTTGTTGGGTGCTGGAGAGTTACCGGATTATAAATGGGGGTCCGGAAAATATCTGGTCAACACCGTTGCCCTGATGAGAGAGGTTGAACGGCTGCGAATGGCTGGAATAACATCACCTTCAGCTCTGAATACCTTTCTGGGAAATAACAAAAAGATGGCTAAGGCCAGGACTAATATACGGCTTTTTTCGCGGGGAACAACCCATATCAGTGTGGCTGATTCGAGGGGGAACTGTGCCAGTATGACCTGCTCAAACGGAGAAGGATCCGGGTATTTTGCGCCGGGGACGGGAGTGATGCTCAATAATATGATGGGTGAAGACGATCTCCATCCTGGTGGTTTTCACTCAACCCGGGCGGGTAAGAGAGTGTATTCCATGATGTCTCCTTCACTCTTGTTACAGGATGAGCGCGTAAAACTGGTTCTTGGAAGTGGTGGCTCAAAACGGATTCGCACCGCAATAACCCAAGTATTAAGACAGGTTATAGAGTTCAATCGACCATTGCAGCAGGCGGTTAACGCCCCAAGGCTCTACCTCGATGAAGACTGCTTACAGCTGGAACCGGGTTTTACAAAAGGAGCTGTAGAGCGTTTGAAAGAGGAAATTTCTGTTAATGTCTGGGACCAGCAGGATATGTATTTTGGCGGGGTTCATGCTGTGATTCCCGGCTCTGAAGGTGTTGGAGATCCTCGTCGTGGCGGTGCTGTTGTTTCAGTCTCTCATAAATGATGGCGTCCATCCGGAGTCTCGCAGGATCGCTTACCTGCTTCGTCATCCAAAAGTTTATTTTTACGAGTTTAAAGTGGAATAAAATCTAACCTTGACCCCTCTCAATGGTATGTGGAAATAACTCGTGTTCCATTTGGAGGAAGGTATGGTCGTTTTGCGACGTGTCGATAAAAAAAGATTCAAAGAACTCACATATCCTCACCTTGAATTTCTTTTCAATGTTGCCTTGAAATACACTGGTAGCAAATATGACGCGGAAGATCTGGTCCAGGAGACCATGTATTCCGCATATACAAAATTCCAGCAGCTGCGCGATGATAAGAGCTGCAGGGCATGGCTTTTTACAATCCTTCGGAATCATTTTTTAAAAGAGAGACGACAATTTTTAAAGCGTCCGTATCTTGATGATGGCACGAGTTATCTTGATTACATGAAAGATGAGAAGAGTTCCGGTTTTGTTGATAGACTCATTGAAAAGGACGCAAATAAAAAACTGCACCAGGTGCTGGCCAAACTCCCTGAAAAATTCCAGTCACCTTTGATTCTCTATTATATGGAGGAGATGACGTACCTGGAAATATCTGAATATCTCGATATACCTCTAGGCACCGTGATGTCACGCCTTGCAAGAGCTAAAAAATACTTAAAAAAAGGGCTGTTGAAGAATACTGCAGGGCGCATCGGTAGTGGGAAAATAATTCAGATAATGGGATTGAAAATGTAGCCTGCTGGAGGGATTTTACCATGAATTGTACAGACTTTACATCCTGGCTGGAAAACCGGGATACATATGATCTTTCGGAAGCAGACAGGGCAATGAAACACGCAGCCAGGTGTGTTAA
>DAOVUU010000342.1 GCA_030632405.1 Desulfobulbaceae bacterium
CCCCTGTGTCATCAGAGTGTGAAGATCGCCCGAAAGTGGGAGACAGGTTAAATATCATTCCTAATCATGCCTGCCCGGTGACAAATCTCTTTGACGAGGTCTGGTTTTTTAGAGGCTCTGAAGTTATTGAAAATAAAAAAGTAGCAGCAAGAGGCTGTGTCTATTAAGGCGATTATATGTCTGCACAAGAAACATATTTGAATAATTTATTTTAGCCTCACCAGCCTGTAGTTTTATGACAGGTTCAAATCCGGTTATTGATGGAGGATATACCGCTCAATAGATTTGTTGAAGTTTTTCAACCCCTTTCACCCCACATCCATTTTTTCGTTAAGCCAAACCTTTCCAGCCTGGAGAGGTACTCTTCTGATTAGTCGATAATATATTAAAAAAAATTGAAAAAACAGTTGCAATCTACGACAATATTTCATATGTACTTCAGTCGATTGTCGACATTATACCGATGTGGACTGGCGTCAAAGGGGGAAGAAGATGATTGTTAAAACTACATACAAAGATCAGGTTGTGGAGCATATTTATGAATTGATTCTGGATGGGGTATATTCTCCCGGGGATCAACTCAAGGAGAGTGGGCTGGCAGAGGAAATGGGGATAAGCAGAGCCCCGGTTCGTGAGGCTTTTAAGGAACTTGTCAGCAATGGTCTTATTGAGTACAAGCCGCAGATTGGAAATTTTATTGCATTGCTTCCGCCAAAGGAAATAATAGATGCTTATACGACCAGAGGAGTTCTGGAGGGGTATGCAATAATGGAAGCGAGGGATAAATTTTCCGAGGATGAGATCGAAAACCTGGAAGAATTGACGGCCAAAATGCAAAAATATGCAAAAAAAAACAACCGTAAAATGGTTGTTAAAGTTGGCGGTGATTTTCACAATTTATTGATCAGCAAAAATAAAAATGTGCAACTTGCCGAATATACCGAACGATTAAGCCTGAAACTGCATGTCCTTTTTTATAAACACTGGAGTACGCTCTACACGCCTGAGGAAATAGGTGAACGGCATCTTAGAATTGTCTCAAGTCTGGTCAGCGGAGATCCTGTGAAAATTGAGCAAAGTGTTCGTGATCATTATGCTGAAACTGGAGCGAAAATAGCGTCACTTCAAGATTGATGGCATCGTAATAAACTGAAATTTTTCAACAACGAAATCGATGAAGAGTTTTGGCTCATCAAGGGGAGGGAATTCAACAGACAATGTGGTGTTGATTGTGGGCAGGCATCTGGCATCTTTATTGTTGAACAGCCAGGTATTGATAATATGTTGTTTTTTGTCAGGAAAAAAGTATGCAAATTCAAGGGGATGATATCCTTTATTCAAATTTCACCTATAATCCGGAAGTTTACTACTTTCTCTATGTGGGGGATTTGAAAAACTATGCATTGAACTCTTTTGTTAAAGAAACTCTGGAACGGAGACTACCAGGTCGTGAAGTCAAATTTATAGCCATCGTTCCGGATGTTTGTTTTCAGTATAACTATTCAAATATCATTGTCATAAATCCAATCGCAAGAGATGATATGATACTCAATCATACATTCAGCGATTTATCATTGCCACCCAAGATGAGCTGCAGGATAAGCAGTTCACAGTTCATGACGGCTGTTTCGGAAAACGAAAATATTTTGAAGCTTATTGACACGATTCTTGAGCGTCAGAACCTGTTGTATATCAATTTGTATGAGAGTGTAATCGAGATGACTCTGGATTCTGTTGATGGGGTTTCAATCCTGGGGCCTGATAAGCAGATTGCAAGAAAATTTAACGATAAAATTGTTCAGCAGAGAGAACTGCAGCGGGTGGTTCCACTAATTGAAGGCAAGACCTGTAAGGGAATTGACAGTCTGATGGAGATAACTGCATCTTTTAGGGATGTATGGTCAGACGGGATATTTGTAAGCGCAGCGTTTTCAGCAGCCGGAGCAAATTCGGCTGTTACTTTTTCCCAGGAAGATGTCTCTGCAAAATTCAAAGAAGATTGCGAATACCTTGTGACGAAATATATCCCCCATGACCTTGATCCAACGGTGCTGGCTGTTGTGGCGAATGAGGAAGATGTCTATGTTGCCGGGATTGCCGATCAGACCATTGAAGGTGGCAACCGGTTTGTCGGATCACATTTTCCATCCATGGCCTCAAAAGAGCACCAGCAGCAGCTCAGAGACTATACTGTTGCAGTTGGTAAAATTATGGGAAAGGCGGGATACAGGGGGATTTTTGGATGTGATTATCTGATTGACCGGGAGGGGAATATTTTCTTTTTGGAGGTTAATGCACGTAAACAGGGCACTACTCTGGAATTTTGCTTTACCATGGAACAAAATTTGCCTGAAGGGTCGCCAATGTTGCCGGAGCTGGAGTATTACGCTGTTACAGAGAGCCGTTTTCCTCTTCAAACTGTTCAAATGAATGGAAATATACGAGGAATTCACTGGGGAACATATAATCATAAAGTTTCAACAAAGAAGATAACCAATGGATATATCCCCCAAAATCCATATGAACGCGAAACATTTAAGAAGGTGGCGCGTAAAGAACTGGTGAAGGATTTTGTCATTCTTGAACATCTGGGTACTAATCTCAAGGTGATGCCGGGAACATTTCTGGCCCGTGTTGTCTCGGTAGCCAGGACAAGGGAAGACGTAAACGAAGGGTTGTGTCAGGGTGTTGGTTTTATACGACAAACAATAAATGAGGTATAGAGGATTATGACATCAGTAAATACAGTAAGTGGTGAGAGTGTTACGTCTTTTGACAGTTATACAGAAGAACTTATGGCGGAATTGCAGAAACCGGTACCAGGGGTTCCAACCATTAGCGATGAAGAAAAGAATGAAATCAGTGCACTGTACGAACGGGCCGGCAGTCAGAATTTGACATCACCAATTATCAATCTGTTTTCCAGTCTGCTTGATTTGCGCCGTCAGGAAAAGGGATGTCCCGGTGATTTTGATATATCTGAAGAGAGTCTTCAGCGGCTGGCAATTAAGCACCAGCAGATAGATGAACATATGGTTTCTGTGGGCGGCCGCCTTGTCAGGGCACTGCCGATCGCAGGGGAAGCCAACGAGCGGGTCGAGGAATATCTGGTACAAAAGGATCTGGTGGCACCCAGCGGTATAGAAAAATGGGAGCAGGTCCAGGAGAATATGAGTCGCATAAAGAGTGAATTGAAAATGAGCGATGATGACTGGAATTCATTTCAGGGACAGATTCGCAATGCAGTTGACTCTGTGGCAACTTTATCCAGGCTGATTGATTTACCTGAAGATGTGCTGGAATCAATAGGGAGGGTGACAAAATCCTACAGGATGCGCCTGACCCCCTACTATACAAGTCTCATTATGCCCGGTGTAATCAATGATCCAATAATGCTGCAGTCAGTTCCAACAGGGGAAATGATCGAGAATTCCGGGATCGAAATTCCACCGGTTGCAGCAGATCATTCTCCCGCCCGCCTTATTGATCAATTTTATCCTCGGGTGGTCACTATCAAGGTGACCAACATGTGTGCTATGTACTGTACACATTGTTTGCGTCTGGCCCATATCGGCAGAAAGGATCATACGTATTCCAGGGAAGCCTACAATGAGGCACTTGAATATATTCGTAATAATGAACAGGTGCGCGATGTACTGATAACAGGTGGAGACGCCTTCGTGTTGCCCAACTCTCTTTTGAAATGGCTGCTCGGGGAGCTTGACAAAATTGATCATGTCAAAATAAAGCGGCTTGGTACACGGATCCCGGTTACTGCTCCAATGCGGGTTGACGAAGAA
>DAOVUU010000215.1 GCA_030632405.1 Desulfobulbaceae bacterium
CAGCAAAACAATTAATATAAAATTGTTGTATTTCTCATGACCTGCCCTCCTTTTGAATTTCCTCAAAAAAATAGCCGAACTACCTATTCAAAAGGCAGCTCGGCTATCTGTTGAGATCCGTGGCTTTCCGTCCCTGTCTTTCGGCAGGTTTGGCTTTATCTCATATTGTAAATTATATTACTTCAATTACATCACAATAAAACCTAAATGTAAATAGGTATATATCTGTTTTTACGGTATTCTTTACACATCCACAACGTGGCATGCCTGACAAAATTATTCTATATTTCTAGGGTATTAATGATGGAATTGTCAGGGAAATGGGGGTGAACACCCATTAATTTTTTTTTAAAATACCTTGCTTGGTGTTGGAGGTGAGTATGAAAACAGCTTTTTTTTTTATTAGGTGTTGGTCTATCAGTTGCCTAACCATTGAATGGGCAATGTAATGCCTTGGCACCTTTTAAATATAGTTCAACATCAAAAAAAATCTTAACTGTTCACTATCAGTTCGCTGCCATAACTGACTGATAACATGACACAAAAGAAACAATGCTTGTGGAATGTGCAATTATGTACTAAGTTAATTTCAACTATTCAATAATGAGATAATCTTTACAAAACTACGAGATCAGCTTTTCGCTTCGGCAGCTCTAATGCTTGTGTTTCAATCCTTCTAATCTTCCAAACTGCCTCTCTGTTCCAGTTAATAATTTGAAATACTGTGACATTTGGCTAGATTCGTTAGTTTTCGATTTGCACTGTTACCACTCTCTGAATACAGAGTTTGAACCTTTGGTTGACTCTTCGTTACCATACTTATCTGTATTGATTAATACGCTTCTTGATAGAGAAGGTATTTGACCAACCGCCCTGTAGTCGTGAAAAAACAAATTATGTTATCACAAATGTAAACAACCCCATAGCCCCATCTGCACGTTAGTGCAATAAAACAAAAAATAGAAAGGAGAAAAATGCAAAAAAACACAAATGTTAAAACTGATCACGAAATAATTTCTCGAAAATCCAAAGCCTCACCGAAAAAAAAATATGAATCCAAGAGCATGAGCGACGGCCAGGTTGGATCCAGAGGCGACAGTAGCAGGCTCATGGCACTGCAGGATGCATTGCAGGATCCCATGACGAACCGCGAAGGATTTTAGCATTCCAGATAGATGAATGGACTTTCTAGGGTGACCTAACTGCCCATTTGCCTCTCCCCTCCACCCTGTTTCACACTGTCATTATAGCAACCATAGAAGTTGCAATATTTGCAACAAGGGGCCGTTCCTAAACGTCATTTGACACAATTGCCAGAGAAGGTCCCAGAAAATACAGGGTTGTTACGGATACAAACAGAATCTGCGTAACAAAAATAAAACCAAATTAATGGTATACTTTGGTTATTAACGTCCTGTTTTTTCTACAAAAGGAAATGATGAGCCCAATGTCTTGCAGTCAATGCAACGACAATTGCGAAAGCGGTTTGAGGTGGTGGTTGCAGAGAGTGGAGTAATGCCTCCAATTATTTGAGATCTCATAAACTGCTAACTGTTCAACTTTCCTGGTTGATTGGAAATTCAACTATAAACTTTGCTCCCTGACCCGGCTCTGATTCCACCCGGATATCCCCCCTGTGTTTGTCTACAATAATGGCATAGGAGACAGAGAGACCAAGACCTGTCCCTCCTCCCACCTCTCTGGTGGTAAAAAATGGGTCAAAGATATGATTTATTACATCCTCGGCAATACCAGGCCCATTGTCTTCCACTTCGATTACGGCCCTCTCTCCATTTATGGCAGTTCTCAGGATGAGGCGCGGTTTTTCTTCCATGTCAGTATTTGCCATGGCCTGGGCGCTGTTTTCGATCAAGTTAAGAATTACCTGCTCAATTTCTGTGGCTACGCAGGTAATGGGGGGGAGATTTGGTTCGTATTCCTTCTCAACTTTAATGTTCGTGACACCATACTTTTTTTTCATATCGTAGTCGGTCTGAGACAGGAGCAGAGAATTTTCCATGATTTCCTCCAGATCAGCTCTGGCGAATCCACCGGCATGAGGACGGCTGAACTCAAGGAGACTTTTGATGATTCTATCGGCTTTTAGTGCTGCTTCCCTGATACCGGCCATAAAATAATCAAGCTCATTATTTTTGAAATATTCCTGCACTGCCGCCAGATCAACATTATACTTGCCGGCTTTTTCTATACTATCCGGTTCTCCCGGTGAGAGGCCCAACTCTACAAGCTGGTGAGCCTGAAGTATTGCTGAGAGAGGTGTGTTTATTTCATGGGCAACTCCAGCGGCAAGGCCGACAATAGTAGCCTGTTTTGAGTTCAGCAAAAGCTGATCTGTCATTTTTTTCTGCTCAGTAATATCCTCAATCATACATAAGTGGTGCGGGTCTGATTCATCCTCATTTTTAATCGAAGCGACCGTCATATTAATCCAGACCAGAGAACCGCCTGGACGGATAAAGCGTTTTTTAATGTTAAAACTGGATATTTTACCATCGTTCAGGAGTGCCATATTGTGCAGGCTTTCCTGTACATCATCGGGATGGGTGATGCACCCCCAGTCAATAGTCGTCATCTCTTCCCTGGTTATGCCGGCAATCTCCGCGAAACGAGGATTGACCTCATGGAAAACTCCCGTCAAAGAGTCGGTCAGGGCGATACCTAATGGCGCTTCAATGAACATGGTTCCGAACCGCTTTTCACTTTTGAACTGATCCTCCTCCGCCCGCTTGCGCACCTCTATTTCTTTGATCAACAATTTTGATTGGTGCTCCAAATTCCGGTTCTTTTCCCCCAGTTGCTGCTGTGCAATGGCTAATTTATCAAGTGCCTGCTGGGTAGCATTTTTAGCGGCATAAAGTTTGCGATTCCAGTACAGGATTATGGCACAGAGAAAAAGGGCACCGAGAAGAATCTTCCATATAATGGTGTAATCGATATCACTCTCAAACTTCACAGAAAACCAGGTGTTATAACTTGCACGCTTTTCTTTTGTGGTCAGGGTGTCAATCATTTTCTGCATAACTGACAGTAGCAAGGGCTCGTCATCACGGGTGCCGATGGCCAGATCCCAGGAGTCATCAAATTTTCCAGCAATTTTAATCTCTGACATACCCTCTTTTTGAATAGTGTAGGCGATAGGTGCCAGTGCATCAATATACCCATACACCCGATTGTCCCGGAGAAGCTGTAGACCTGCTTTCAGATTGTCTACTTCAATAAAACTGGCATCGGGATACCTTCTCTTAAGAATTTCTGTATAAGCATATCCTTTTACCAGAGCTAAGGGTTTATCGAGCACCTGCTCAATTCGATCAATGAATACTTTGTCAGAACCTGTTGCAATGACAAAGGGAAAAGAGAGATATGGTGTTGTAAAATCCATATACTCTCTGCGGTCAGGGGTTGCCATGGCCAGAGAAAAAATATCACATTGACGGGTTTTGGCCATTCCAATGCTTTCACTCCAGCCTGTGGTTGGCAGTAATTCCAGGTTAATACCGCTGCGTTGCTGCATTATTGCCAAAAGATCAGCCGCCATACCTTCATGTATACCGTTTTCATTGATTCGCTCAAAGGGCATCCAGTCAGGATCAACACACATTATTATCCTGCCTTTTTTACTGAGATATGCCTGCTCTTCAGCAGTTAATGGAAGCTTATTTTTTCCTCCTTTTTCAAAAATGAAATCCTGATAATTTTTTAAAGGAACCGCCAAACCGTTCTGGCCGAAGACGTTCCCCATGGTGTAGATTTTTTCAGGATCTATACTTCCAATCGGGTAGATGTCCTGTAGTATGACCTTCAGACTTTCCTGGTATTCAAATACCAGCGCTTCACGGCTCTTATGCTGGCTGTTATAATCTCTGAGGATAAGATCAATGATCTCATCAGAATGCTTGAGTGCGTAGTTCCAGCCGCGATTGCTTGCCTGGACAAAGGCCTGTACCTTCTTCGGGTTCTCAAGAGCATACTTTTTTGAGGTAAACAGATTAACGTCGTATAATTCTGATCCATAGTTATTATAGTCTAACACATTATGGACAACACCCTGTTGCCGAAGAACGAAGGGTTCATTAGTGGAAAAAGCAGAATACGCATCCACCTTACCCTCAATAAAATCCTGGATCTCAAAACTGGGAGGAACGATAGTGATTTCCGAGGGATCAATCTTAAACTTCTGAAGCATTTGAAGATACCCCGCACTACGACTATCCATCGATGAGATCATTATTTTTTTCCCGCGCAGGTCTAACGGGGAGTGTATGTCAGGACGGGTAAGCAGTATCAGTGGAGAACGCTTGAAATAATTGGCGACCATAACAATTGGCTTTCCCTGCATATAAGATTGAAGCACTCCATCGCCCCAGATGCCGAATTGTTTCCTGCCACTGAGTACCTCTTGAACCTGATCCAACCCTTCATGAAATTCAAACAGTTTTACATCCAGCCCCGCATCTGTATAAAATCCTTTTGCAATGGCCGCATAGAAACCGGCAAATTCAAACTGGTGTTTCCATTGAAGCTGCAGAGCAATCTGGTTGTGTTTATCAGCATAGGCAGGGAGAGTGAGGACAACCGATACTAACAATGTAAACAGGAGTGTTGGTCGCATTTTGCCTTATTTTATCGAACCATTCAGGTAGGGAAAAAGGGGGAAAGTCATTAGTAAAGTTTTGAGGTAATAAATCGGGCTGAATGGAGTTTTTGAATTTCCCTGAATTATTTTTGATCCAGCACCTGACGCACAACTTTGGCCAGAGTTTTTCGGTTTACAGGTTTTGTCATATACTTTTTTATGCCCAGTTCCAGGGCCTCCTCTTGAGAAAGGACAGAACTGTAACCAGTACAGAGTATTATGGGCATATTGTGATTTATTTTTAAAATCTCCTGCGCCAATTCAGCACCTGTCATATTGGCCATCGTCTGATCGGTAACAATCAAATCGAACCGGTCAGGGTCAGTGCGGATTATATCCAACGCATCGAGGCTATCTGTAGTTACCGATACCTTGTAGCCAAGTCGTTCAAGTACTGTTCTGTTGATATTGAGGATCATACTTTCGTCATCAACAATCAAAATACGTTCAGTACCGGAAGGTAGAGATTCAACCGGTTCTATTCCGGCCGTGGCTGGTGTTTTCTGCTGCGAGACAGGGAAATATACATAAAAGCTAGTACCCTTCCCGAGTTCACTCTTTACCCTGATAAATCCGCGGTAGTCGTGAATGATTCCATGGATAACCGCAAGACCGAGCCCAGTCCCTTTACCGACCTCTTTAGTGGTGAAGTATGGGTCAAAGATACGTTCTAATGTAGTCTTATCC
>DAOVUU010000055.1 GCA_030632405.1 Desulfobulbaceae bacterium
ACTTCATATTCGAGGAATGCAAATTTAATGGAATGAGGCGTACTTAAGTACGTTGTAATGACATTCAATTTGCAATGACGAAGAAAATGAAGAGTTTTTACGACGCCATCATTAATTGTCATTCTTATTATCAAAATACTTCTTGGTTTCTGAAACGACTACCGGAGTCAGCAGCAATAATCCTATAAGGTTTGGAATGGCCATTAACCCGTTGAGGGTGTCTGATATATTCCAGACAAGACTCAGCTTGGCTACGGCACCTACACCGATTAAACAGATAAAGACTATCCGATACGGCAGGATTGACTTAACTCCAAAAAGGTATTCAATTGACTTCTCTCCATAATAGCACCAGCCAAGCATAGTTGAATATGCAAACAGTATGATTCCAATGGTCACAACGTGTGCACCACCCGGCATACCCGCAGCAAAGGCAATCGTCGTTAATTCCGCACCGGTTGCGCCACTTGACCAGACCCCTGTAAGAATCAAAACGAGGCCGGTCATCGTACAGACAATTATGGTATCGATAAAGGTCTGGGTCATGGAAACCAGAGCCTGAGTGATCGGAGTCTTTGTTTGGGCAGCTGCCGCGGCGATAGGTGCGCTACCAAGGCCTGACTCGTTGGAAAATACACCACGGGCAACACCCATGCGGATGGCCAGCATAATTGATGCGCCGGCGAAGCCACCGACTGCAGCGGTGGGATTAAATGCCTGTTTAACGATGAAGATCAGGGCAGCAGGAACCTCACTAAGATGGGTGAGAATTATGTATCCTGCTCCAAGCATGTAAAAAACAATCATGATCGGTACTAAAAAGCCTGTTACCTTGCCTATTTTTTTGATACCTCCCAGTATAACGGCAGCAGTGGCGACCATGAGGATTATGCCGGTTACAGCCGTAGGAATACGATAGGTTGCTTCCACAGCATCTGCAACTGAATTGGACTGTACCATGTTACCAATACCAAAGGCAGCAACAGAAGCGAAGATTGCAAAGATGGTCCCAAGCCAGGGCATTTTTAAGCCTTTGGAAATATAGTACATTGGACCACCGCTCATTTCCCCGTTTTCATCAACAACCCGGTACTTAACAGCTAAAACAGCCTCAGCATATTTGGTAGCCATTCCTACAAGACCCGTGATCCACATCCAGAACAGAGCTCCGGGACCACCTACTGCAATGGCTGTTGCCACACCTGCTATATTACCGGTACCAACGGTTGCAGAAAGAGCTGTCATCAGGGCTTGAAAATGGGTGATATCTCCCGGTTGATCGGAATCTTCCTTACGTTTGATTAATGCAAGGTAGAGAGCATGGCCAAGTTTTCTGAACTGGAGACCGCGGAGTGCGAAAGTTAACCAGAAACCTGTACCAACCAGCAGGATAAGCATTGGTGGTCCCCAGGCAAAAGCACCAACTTTCCCAACTATTCCATCCAGTGTGTTTAAAAAATCCATTCAGTCCTCCTGTTGTTGTTTTAGAGAAATGATGGTGTCGAAGCAGATCGGATTTTTTACGACGCCATCAAGAAATAATATTCTTCCCATATAAAGAGGTGATAGGCAACTACCTGTTGCGATATTCCTGAAGTCTTAACATCATTGTTCTTCTTTTTCGCTAAAATACCAACAAGCCCACCGTATTTATGTTTTTTTTTGAGATAGTATTTGTCATAATGGCAGACTTGTAAGAATTCGAAGTTGCTGCTTATCTCTTTCGGGAAGCAACAACGAAGCAGATGGAGAATTTTACAACACTACCACAATGGAGTAGGTAAGGTAACAATCCTTTTGATTATAATCTATTAAAAATATGCGGTAATGAGAATTTACTCTGATACTATAGACCTGAGAGTTTGTTAATGAAATATAGACATATTGGAATACTCTCCATCGGCCATATCGCAACAGACATAAATCAGGGGGCTTTACCTGCCATGCTTCCTTTTTTTATCGCAGCATATGACCTTTCTTATACAGCTGCCGCAGCTATCGTATTTGCTGTCAATATGTCATCAAGTGTTGTTCAGCCACTATTTGGACTTGCCGCTGATCGTCTTTCGAAACCCTGGTTACTGCCAGGAGGATTGATGCTGGCCGGCCTGGGATTAGCTTTAACCGGGTTGTTTCAGGGATACCAGACAATTATGTTGTTGGGGATAGTCAGCGGGATAGGTATTGCAGCATATCATCCTGAGGCCGCGCGACTTGTGAATTTTGCCGCTGGAGATAATAAAGGTGCGGCGATGAGTCTTTTTGGTGTGGGGGGCACTCTTGGATTTACTCTCGGGCCTCTTATCATAACTACTGCAATGCTGCAATGGGGACTGGAAGGAACTCTTGTCCTCGTTGTTCCGGTAACCGTCATGGCACTGGTTATGATATTTCATTTACCAATGTTCGCATCACTGGAAGCAGCCGGGAACCGGAAAGGGTCTGTATCCGGTACAGACCTTCTGAAAGAAAATTGGAGTGGGTTTACCCGAATTGCCATCATTGTCAGTGGTAGGTCAATTATTTTTTTCGGCTTAAATATTTTTATCCCGATCTACTGGATAAATGAGTTGAATCAATCGAAGGTTGCCGGGGCTATGGCACTCACTATCTTTGCAGGATCCGGAATATTTGGAAATCTGGCAGGAGGGAATCTGGCTGATCGAATCGGGAAAAAAAAGGTCATACTTCTTGGTTTTCTGAGTTTAACCGTACTGCTTCCCATTTTTATTCTGGTGAAAAATGTATCATTGGCAACGTTTTTGCTGGCTCCAATGGGTTTTATGTTATTTGCTACTTATAGTCCGACAATAGTGCTGGGGCAGAGCTATCTCCCAAATCGTATTGGGTTGTCATCTGGGGTTACGCTCGGACTTGCCGTTGCAATCGGAGGAGGTGCCGCCCCTTTTATAGGGAGGATAGCTGATCTCTACGGAGTCTGGACTGCGCTGGCATCTGTCTCCTGTCTGCCGGTATTTATCTTGTTATTTGCCTTGAGTTTGCCTGAACCACAGAGGAAAAGTATCTGAAGTAATGGCTATTAATTTTCTGGAAAAGGAACTGCATGGAAATGAACAGCGGAAACAAGAAAAGGACTTAGGATGGGAACCCTAAATCCTTAATATGTTTGGTGGAGCTAGTCGGGATCGAACCGACGACCTCTTGACTGCCAGTCAAGCGCTCTCCCAGCTGAGCTATAGCCCCGGAACTGAATTATCAATGAAAAACTCGGATATCATTACCAAGGTTTAATCTAAGTGTCAACAGCATTTGGATATTCTTTTGCGTCTGCGAGCATATTTGTTGCCAATAAAAAACAGGTTTGGTATGTTCCGAGGTTCTGTGGGGAATATAAAATACTTCTGAACCTAGATTTTCTCTACTGCTGCCAGGTTCAGGCAGGGAGTGGTTCCGTGAACTACTGGGTGGCTGGAGGATATTATGGGTTTTAGGTTAGAGATAGAAAGTCAACGAATAAAAATATAATAAAGCGCTTAAACCGTGCTTTTATTCTAAGGAAAAACATATGTATTCACCATTAAATTTTTTGTTTGGCTGGCTATCAAACGATTTAGCAATTGATCTGGGGACAGCTAATTGTGTACTCTATGTGAAAGGTAAAGGAATCGTGCTTCGAGAACCTACTGTTGTCGCGGTTAGGCAGGATAAAAGGGGGCACAAGGTTCTGGCGGTAGGGCAGGAAGCAAAAATGATGCTCGGGAAAACACCGGGAAATATAACTGCTATTCGACCAATTAAAGACGGAGTTATTGCGGATTTTGAAGTGACAGAAGCGATGCTCAGGTACTTTATTAACAAGGTTCACAACAGGAGAACCCTCGTTCATCCCCGGATTATTATTTCTGTTCCATCCGGTATCACTCAGGTGGAAAAAAGAGCTGTCAAGGAATCTGCTGAATCGGCTGGTGCCAGGGAGGTGTACCTGATTGAGGAGCCGATGGCTGCGGCAATCGGTGCAGGACTGCCCATCACAGAACCAACTGCAAATATGATTATTGATATTGGTGGCGGTACGACAGAGGTGGCGGTTATATCGCTTGCAGGTATAGTTTACGCTAAATCCGTACGGGTTGCAGGAGATAAGATGGATGAATCAATACTCCAGTATATCAAACGTAAACACAATCTGGCAATAGGGGAGAGGACTGCAGAGCTGATAAAAACGACAATCGGTAATGTGCTTCCGGAAGAGCCCTACGAGATAATGGATATTAAGGGCCGTGATCTTGTTTCAGGTGTACCCAAAACTCTTCAAATTTCAGCGGATGAGATTCAGTCAGCTATAGGAGAGCAGATTGATGTTATTGTTGAAGCGGTGCGTGTTGCTCTGGAAATTACTCCTCCCGAACTTGCCGCTGATATAGTTGATAATGGAATAGTCCTGACCGGTGGTGGGGCACTTCTGAAAAACCTTGATAAATGTCTTAAGGAAGCAACAGGCATGCCAATCATTGTTGCGGAAGACCCTCTCTCTTCCGTGGTCCTTGGGTCAGGCAAAGCTCTTGATAACCTTGATATTTTACGGGAAGTAACAATAGACTAGGAGCTTGTGCGAATCCCGGGGTATTAACCGCATGATTGGTCCGGTTCTTATAAATGGCCTGTTTTGGGACAGGTAAGGTATACCCTGAACTGTCTGTTTCCGGGCCATCCTTTTGTAGATAATTGTAGACGTTCTGATGTCTCCAGGCAGGCGGTTATTTCAGCGTTCGATGCAAGATAAAAAATGAATCGCCGGTTGTTTCCCGTTGTTTTCCTAAACAAGCCTCTGGTTTACTATAGGTAATGAGTTCGGTCAGTGGAAGATTGCTGACTATTTACGTCCTTTTCTGAACAGCAGTGATCTGTGAGAAAAAAGCCGAAAAATAGAGTGAGGAGTTCTTTTTTTGCTACCTTGAGGATTTCTCTACTCATATCTGTTTTATTTGTAGTAGGTCTGCTGCTTCTCGGTTCAATGTTCGGAGGAACTTTCGGAACGCCGCATCAGCTTACTCTCGATTTTATGGGTCCTCTGCAAAGTACCGTTACCAGGGCTGCCACGGGGGTAATGGCATTTAAAAATGACTATGTTGAGTTGTGGAACGTACGAGCGGAAAACAAGCGGTTACAGGGGCTCGTGGATAAATATTTAACTGAACTTGGGGAGTATAGAGAGGGTTACAGTTCTTATCTGCATCTCGAACAGCTTCTGGAGTTTAAAGAGAAGCAGGATTTTAATCCCCTGGTAGCCCGGGTGGTCGGAAAAGAACCTGCCTATTGGTATCAGACAATTGTGGTTGATCGTGGGAAAAGTGACGATGTTCTGGAGGGAATGATTGCCCTTGCTCCAGGCGGAGTAGTTGGGCAGGTGATTCACACTGCCGAAAATTACTGTAAAATATTACTGGCCAATGCTCCGAGCAGTGCCATAGATGCCATGATACAGAAAAACCGTATACGCGGTATTTTGAAAGGCGCAGGGGAGAAGGGATATGTACTTCATTATGTCCAGAAAAATGTGGATGTGAGTGTTGGTGACCATATTGTTACAGCTGGAATAGGCGGTGTCTTTCCCGCAGGTATCTCCCTTGGAACAGTTTCGGTTGTGCATAAAAAGAGACGGGGAATGTTTCAGGAAATAGAAGTCAGTCCCGGAGTAGATTTTCAGAAACTGGAGTATGTTTTTATTGATCCAACTGACAGGAAGAAGATCTTGAGGGATATGGTTCCGTCTACGGAGAGGTAATCATAACCAATGTTATTGCTTTCGTTTTGGGTGCTTGGGATAGCACTGATAGTAGCTCAAACAACACTGCTTCAATTTTTTCCATTGTGGACAGGGAGACCTGATTTTGTTTTTATCCTCGTGGCATTTACAGGCTACCGTTTTGCCTGGATTCCCGGTATCACTCTTGCTTTTGCCCTGGGATGGGTGATGGATGTTGTCACAGGGATTCACCTGGGATTTTATCCTCTGCTCTGTCTTTTGACATTTACCGCTCTAAAGGTTTTGACCAGTAACAGCCCTGTAAAAGAATCAACGTATCAGATACCTCTTGTGGGAGGCAGTTATTATCTCGTACAGATGTTTTTTTATTTTGTCTATTCATTGATTCTACCAGAAGAATTGCCTGAGTGGTCCTGGAGCGAGACTACCCAGCGAACAGCATTGATTGTGATTTCAGCAGTGCCCCTTTTTTTATTGTTTAACAGTTTATTTGAGTATGTGCAAAAACGTCGTATGCGGTCAAAACCTCCACGTCGACGACAGCGTGAATCCCTGTAGCTATTGGTTGGATCATGGGCTTAAAACTCTTCTTCAAAGAAATAGACAATATAACAGAACATGACGATGAAGCGCTCAATCTGCTTAAGAAGAGATTGCTGGGTGCTGCTATTGTCGTTATAGTTTTTTTTACAATCATTGTTTTACGGTTGTGGTCTCTGCAGGTCACTCATGGGAAAGACTTTGAGAAGCGCGCCTATAGCAACAGAGTCCGGGTGCAGGAGGTGGTTGCGCCCAGAGGGCATATTCTTGACCGAAACGGTAAAGAAATTGTCACCAACCGTCCGTCCTTTAACGTAATACTCATTCGGGAAGATTCCCGGAATCTTGGTGATGTCTTAAAACGGCTTGCCCCCATTCTTAAAAAAGATGTATCAGAATTGTGGGAAAAAATTAGAGAGGCTTCCGGCGAGCCAAGATATTTGCCTATTCGTCTCAAAGAAGATATCGATTGGGAAACACTTGCGTATCTGGAAAATCATAATCATGCCTTCTCCGGTATCAGAATAGAGGTGCAGCCGGTGCGTGTGTATCATTATGGAGATTTTGCTGCAAATACACTGGGATATCTTGGGGAAATCAGCAAAAAAGAGTTGGCGGATAGGGATCGGGAAATCTATAGCGGAGGGGATCTTATAGGTAAGAGAGGCCTTGAAAGACTGAGAGAAAGTGATCTTCGTGGAGAGAAAGGCAAAAATTATTCTGAAGTGAATGCCAAGGGATTTGAGCAGCAGTTATTGAAATCCATCGACCCCTTGCCGGGTAGGGAGATACGACTCACTTTAGATGCAGAGCTTCAGCAGATAGCTGAGACTTTTATGGATGCAGGTGAAAAATCCGGAGCTGTTGTTGCCATGGAAGTTAATACCGGACGGCTGCTCACAGTGGTCTCGGCACCCTCGATTCACATTAATGAATTTGTCGGAGGTATTTCACGTACAAACTGGCAGGCTCTGCTCGATAACCCTAAACATCCACTTATCAATAAAGCCGTTCAGGCGAGTTATCCTCCAGGATCTACGTATAAAATGGTAACTGCACTGGCAGGACTCGCCAAAGGCGCCATAACTGAAGACACTGTTTTTTATTGTCCCGGATATTATAGATTTGGCAACAGGACGTATAGGTGTTGGAAACGTGGCGGGCATGGGCCTGTTAATTTGAAAAAAGCTATTACTGAATCTTGTGATGTATATTTTTATCAGGTCGGTCAGCGAGTTGGGGTGGATGGCCTGGCAGAATATGCTCGAAAATTAGGTCTTGGGAAAAAAACGGGTGTCGAGATGGAGTATGAAAAAAGTGGTTTGGCGCCCACGAAAGAATGGAAACTTAAATATCGAAATGGGAAGTGGCAGGAAGGTGAAACCCTCTCAGTTGCTATTGGTCAAGGATTTAATCTTGCAACACCAATCCAAATGTGTGTAATGACGGCAGCTTTGGCAAATGGGGGGAAGGTGTATCGGCCTCAGTTAGTCGAGACAGTTGTTGATCCGGAAGGCAATATTATTGAAAGTTTTAAACCGGAATTGATGACAGAGGTAAAGGGGTTGGATCGCTATTTTCGGTTAATAAGAGAAGGGATGGAAGGCGTCGTCCAGGGAAAACGAGGAACAGCCAGGAAGGTGGCTATTGAAGGTCTTCGAATTGGTGGCAAAACGGGCACGGCCCAGGTCGTTAAAATTGCCGTCTACCGGCACCTTAAGGAAAAAGATATCCCCTATAAATTCAGAGATCATGCATGGTTTACCTGCTTTGCCCCTGCTGATAAGCCGGAAATTGCCGTAACGGTTCTGGTGGAGCATGGCTTACATGGTGGTTCAGGAGCAGGTCCGGTAGCCAGGGCAATTCTGAGTGAATATTTTCGAGACAGGTTGCAGGAGAGTCGTCCGGAAATAGCCACTGTTCCTTAGAAGAAAAAGGCATATCTTCGCACTGATACTAAATAAGAACTGGCGGCGCATGTTGACATGTTCTGAAACAGCTGGAGAAGGTTCGACGTATGATTAGAATGGATAGAAGGTTGTTTGAGAATTTTGATATGGTTCTAATGCTTTTCATATGCCTGGTCTGCATAATGGCACTTTTCAATCTCTATAGTGCTTCATTTCCCCATAATACGTATGGAATTGCACCATATGTCAGGCAGGGCTATTTTTTTCTGATGGGATTTACTGCATTTGTGTTTGTTATAAGCTTTGATTATCAGGAACTGCACACGTTGAACTACCCTTTCTATGTGCTTATAACTGCTCTCCTTGTCATTGCTTTTTTTGTAGGCGATAAAGCTGGAGGGGCACAGAGATGGATAAATCTGGGTTTTTTCAGATTACAACCTTCAGAACCGGCAAAATTGATGCTGGTCATTGCGCTGGCCAGTTTCTATTCGAGAAAAGAAGTTGTGGATGGGTATTCCATCAGGCAGTTGCTTATACCTGTGGTTCTTACCGCTATTCCTTTTGTGCTTATTCTCCTCCAGCCTGATCTCGGCACGGCCTTGATGTTTGGCATTATCTTTGTTTCCATGACTGTATTCGTAAAACTTCGTGTTTCGACCTATGTTATCATGGGTAGTTTAGCGTTGGGGCTTGGTGGTTTTGCCTGGGAGCAATTGCTGAAACCATATCAGAAACAACGCATTCAGACCTTTCTTAACCCCGAGAATGATCCGATGGGGCATGGTTATCAGATTGTCCAGTCAAAGATAGCTGTTGGCAGTGGCGGGACTTTTGGCAAAGGATACCTGGAGGGAACTCAAGGGCATCTCCATTTTTTGCCGGAACGGCATACAGACTTTGCTTTTTCTGTCTGGGGTGAAGAGTGGGGGTTTACCGGGAGCCTTATATTTCTCGGGATCTATTTTCTGCTACTGCTTTGGGGAATCCATGTTGCAATGTATGCAAAAGATCGTTTCGGAGTATTGCTGGCATTTGGAGTTGTGACACTCATATTCTGGCAGGCGGTAATAAATCTCTTGATGATTCTCGGGTTTCTTCCGGTGGTGGGAATTCCACTGCCGCTTGTTTCCTATGGGGGGTCGTCCCTGCTGACCACTATGCTCGCTCTCGGGATTCTGATGAATGTGAGGATGCGCCGGTTTCAGAACCCGCAATCAACCGATATCTGATTGTTTCTTATCCTGTGCCTGGAGAACAAGTTCTTTGAGGCCGCGAATAAACAGCGGATGCGTGTTCAGAGATGGTGTGG
>DAOVUU010000201.1 GCA_030632405.1 Desulfobulbaceae bacterium
GTGCGATTAATCTCTACATTTTTCAAACAGTATCCTGGCCAGAGTATCGTCACTCTTATAGCCATGCTCTTTGCCGGTCTTGCAGAAGGCTTCGGCCTGTCAATGCTGCTGCCACTGCTGACCCTTATTTTAAAAAGTCCTGATGGTCCTGACATGGCTGTTTCGCAGCCGAACTCCAACCTGGAGCAGATGGTAACCGGTTTTTTTGATGCCGTTGGTATGCCTCAGACAATCGGCGCCTTGATGGCCATTTTTGTGTTGAGTATCCTCCTGAAAGCCATTCTCGTGCTGCTTGCAAATAAAAAAGTTGGGTATATGGTGGCCCAGGTCGCAACAGATCTTCGATTGTCCCTTATTCACGCACTGTTCGCCACACGATGGGAATACTATGTCCACCAGCCAATCGGCAAATTCAGCAATGCATTTGCCACGGAGGCGGCACGGGCGGCTATTGCATATTCATTTGGTATCAGAGTAATAGCCCTGCTGCTGCATACAGCTGTATATGCATCGATAGCCCTTATTATCGCATGGCAGGAAACTCTTCTTACATTAAGTGCCGGAATACTCATTCTGTATGTTCTTCGACGTCTTATCAAAGCAGCTAAAAAGGCAGGTAAAAGCCAGACAAAGATTCTTAAAACAGTGCTTGCCCTGTTAACCGACACCCTGCAGTCTATTAAACCGTTAAGGGCTATGGCTCGTGAAAATATGGCTATACAGGTACTGAATAAAGAAACTAAACGGTTGAACATGGCTTTACAGAAGGAGGTCTTCAGCATTGAAGCTTTGAGAGCTCTCCAGGAGCCCTTGATTACAATCTTTTTCACCTTTGCGCTTTATGTGGCATTGGTCTGGTGGAAAATACCTCTCGCAACTGTATTGATTATGTTTTTTATGCTGGTAAAAATTCTAAAAACACTGCAGAAAGTCCAGAAAGACTACCAGTCCATGGTTATAGCTGAAAGTGCATACTGGTCCCTCCGATCAAAAATAAAAGAGACTGAGAAAGAGGAAGAGACCATTGCCGGTACACACCAACCTTCATTTAACGATTCAATCCGATTGGAGAACGTGAGTTTTTCGTATGACCGGCAGCCTGTTTTAAAAAACACATTTCTCACATTTCCCAAAGGATCATTTTCAGCAATCATTGGTCCTTCCGGTTCTGGAAAAACCACTATCGTTGACCTGATCACCGGCCTCCTGATGCCCAGGGAAGGTCAGGTGCTGATTGATGAGACGAAACTGGATGTTATAGACCTGAGGGGCTGGCGACGATTGATAGGTTATGTACCCCAGGAGACACAGCTTTTACATGATACGGTGCTCGTCAATATAACCCTTGGCGACATGAAATTAACCAGGTCTGATGTAGAAAATGCCCTGCGGGATGCGGGCGCCTGGGATTTTGTCAAGAAGATGGACGAAGGGATCCACACGGTTGTAGGGGAACGGGGCACCCGGTTGTCAGGAGGCCAGCGACAGCGTATTACAATTGCCCGGGCCCTGGTCCATAAACCGGAGTTGTTAATTTTAGATGAAGCAACCAGCGCACTTGACCCCGATAGTGAAGCTGAAATTTGCCATACACTTCGTCAACTGAGTGATAAACTCACTATTCTTGCAATTTCACACCAGACTGCCCTGCTGAATGCAGCAGACCGGGCATATCGACTGGAAGGCGGCATTGCCAGGATCATTAAAAATAATGGTGTTCAGGTACAATCTTCGTGACTATTCAGGTGGTACCTCAATCTTGGCTAAACCACCGCACCGTAACTGTTTAGCAGTGCTTCAAATTCGTTCATTCGGAGTCTCGTACCTCGCTTACCTGGGACTTTGAAGCATACGAGTGCTATTCGAGAAGGCCTAAATGGACGAAGTTGGAGTGCTGCTAAATAGTTACAAATCTTCCTGAATCAGTTGATGTTACAGTTGGAAATTTTCTCCAAGGTATATTTTTCTAACCCTGGGGCTGGCGGCAATTATGCCAGGCTCACCAAATTCCAGAATCTCTCCATGGTTAAGGATATATGCCTGGTCACAGATTCCCAGGGTTTCGCGAACGTTATGGTCGGAGATCAGCACTCCAATCCCTTTTTCTTTCAATTGAATGATAATATTCTGTATGTTTAAAACAGCAATCGGGTCAACTCCGGCAAAAGGTTCATCCATCAATATAAATGACGGTTCTATCACCAGGGCTCTGGCAAATTCAAGACGCCGTTGTTCCCCTCCTGAAAGAGAATAGCTCTTGCTTTTTGCCACATCTGTCAAGCCAAAATCCGTCAATAACTTCTCCTGGCGTTCTTTTCGTTCGGTTGGCCTGAGGTCAAGGGTTTCCAGGATTGCCATAATGTTGTCCTCGACAGACAACCCTTGAAAAACAGATTTTTCCTGAGGAAGGTAGGAAATCCCTGCCTTGGCCCGGGTGTAGATCGGCAACCCGGTCATCTCCTTGTCGTCCAGAAAAACCCTTCCTTTGTCAGGCGCAACCAGACCGACGACCATATAGAATGTTGTGGTCTTGCCCGCACCATTCGCACCTAACAAACCGATAACCTGACCGGAATTAACCTCCAGGCTGACACCACGGACAACAGTCCTGCCTTTATAAGACTTTTCCAATCCCTGAGCTGAAAGTTTTCTGGCCATAAGTTACTCGGTTTTTCCTCAATTATTCACAAAACAAAGACCTTTTATGCAAAGTTGATCAAAGCATTAGAAAGTTATCAGTTTTCAGTGTGCAGTTATCAGTCACTGACAACTGCACACTGATAACTAAGAATATTGCCATAATATCAAGATAATACGGGAAATAATTTTCTTTTTTTTATGACAGGAGTTCTAGAGTAAGGTTCTAAAAATTGTCTATACCCCCAACCTGTGCTTTCACATCATTTAAAAGAACCAAGGTCCGTTCTATAACATCCATCTGCAGTCCCTTTCCAGTCGCTACAATCTGGTCAAAATTGATTTTCACCTTACTATCGGTCTGTAATATATTTCCGGTTTCATCATACTCAAGGTAATCAGTCTGCAAGGTGTTTCCCGATGCACTGGTCACCACCACGTTGGAACTGACAGTTACTTTCCGGATTTCAGGCATCAAATTTCCAAAATCTGCGGTAAGTTCAATATCGCCATCTTCCTGATCAAAAAAGATCATACGAACATTCTGAATCCGGGTAATACCATCCTCCATGGAATGGGCGGCCGAATCCGCTACCAGAGTCCACAGCGGCTCTCCCGCTCTGTTTTTAGTGTAACTTATATTTTTCAGAGTAAGGTCGACATTCTCGGAAATAAGCTCAAGGGCATCATCCGGGCCCATGACTCGATCATCACGCAGTACCCTTAAAGTCAACCACACGATACTTAAAATAACGATAAGAATTATAAGATTACGGGTGGTTATCTGTCTCATCATCAGTTTGAATATAGCACTCACCCAATGGCATGTAAAGACGATTCCTTACAACAACGGACTTAAACAAGAGTAGAATCCCGGACAAAACTGCTGCCAATCGGGGCAGATGGTTATTCCAAATCATGAAAAAAGGACAGAACTATTTCCTGAAATCGTTGCGGTTGATCGCTATGCACCCAGTGCCCTGCCGCTGCGACACCGACAACCTTGGACTCGGGAAAGAAAAACAACCTGTCCGCTTCATTTTCCAGCCCGTAGTAGGCCGAGTCATCACCCTTGATAAAGCAGGTCGGAACAGGACATGGGCTATGGATCGCCAGCTCACCCAACCCTCTCTGCAGATGATGCAGATATTTCTTCAATACCGGCAGATTGATTTTCCAAATATAGTGCTTCTCCTGGTCGTCCCAGACGATATTTTTTGTGAGAAACATCGCCAGGCTCCGATCTTTGAACCTTACTGACAACTCCTTCCTGATAGATCTTTTTCCATGGTGAGCAGTCAGATCGATGTCCATCAAGGTGTCTACAATTTCGGCATGATAGGAAGTATCACTGTAGGCAGACGGGGCGATATCTACCACCACGAGTTTGTCCATCCTTTCAGGATACAGCAGAGCGAAGATCATCGCCAGCTTGCCCCCCATGGAATGGCCTATAATGTGCACTACATCAAGAGAGTTGTGATTAAGATATTCCTCCAGATCGTCACACATATCGGTGTATCTATGGGTCATCGAGTTTGGCGACTGGCCATGATTCCTCAGGTCCAGCACATGGACGCAAAAGCCGTTTTCGACTAATACCCGGGCAATGGTGAGCCAGTTATCGGACATCCCGAAAAGTCCGTGTAATATCAGGACAGGGGGGCCTTGGCCAAATATGCGTGAATAAAGTTGCATAAATTCTAATTGAGTTTGAAGAAGTAAAAACCGGAGTCAGACCCTGATTTCCAGTTACCTGTCGCGTCGGGCCACCCAAGATTAAGTCACTACATTATAACAAAAGAAAGGGTCTAGCCATTTCTAGCTAAACCCTTTTTTTTATTTGGTGCGAGAGGGGGGAGTCGAACCCCCACACCGTAAGGCGCCAGATCCTAAGTCTGGTGCGTCTACCAGTTCCGCCACCCTCGCTACCCTGTTTTAATAATAGATCTATTACCGAAAACAACTTGTGCATTTGACGAATTGCATTGCTCTTCCATTCCTTGCAAAAGCAAATACCTTTAATCAGTCTACAATACGTGCTACTAATTAATCTACATAAGCTGCACAGTCAAGACTGTACTTACTATTCTACACGCCTAACAGAAAAAAAATAATTCCATTTATTAACGTCAAAGCTGTCTTTCTTTGCAAGATAACAGCCAGTAATCTTGCAAAATATTTTAGAATGGATATTATTCAACTGTTTAGCAGTGACACTCAAATTTCTTTTTTTCAACCTCAGAGGTCTCTATGAAATTTTTAAAATTCTCCATGGCATATCTTGCTTGCTTTTGCATTAGTACAAGTTCCTATGCTTTAACGGCAGTACCTGAAGGACATGACCAGCGCATTGAATGGAAGGTACAGCATAGCTGGCCAACGGAAAGTAAAACCCTGGACATGGTTTACTCACTGGATGGAAAATATGTTTATATCCTCAACGATCGGCAGCAGGTACAGATTTTCAACAGAGAGGGAAAGCTTCAAGGCAATATTCCGATTGAAAAAGGCGTATCTACCATCGACATATCTCCCCAGGGCGATTCACTCTATCTCATAAATAACGTTAAAAACACATTCAGTTCTCTTTCTGTATCATTCGTCGTTGATATAGGAATAGCTGATTCTCCTTTTGACGGTCCAGCAGATGCACCGGTTACACTAGCCGTCTTTACGGATTTTGAATGACCTTACTGTGGCAAAATTCTGCCACTGCTCGAGCAGGTGCTCGAAAATAATCCAAAAACAGTAAAGATCGTATTTAAAAATATGCCGTTAAAATTCCACAAAGCTGCAGATCCTGCTGCCCGTGCTGCCCTTGCTGCAAATGAACAGGGGAAATTCTGGGAATTTCATGACAAACTTTTTGCAGCAAAAAAGCTCAATATGAATGTTATTCAAGCGATCGCAATCGAACTTGGGCTTGACATACCACGCTTTAA
>DAOVUU010000022.1 GCA_030632405.1 Desulfobulbaceae bacterium
ACAAACTTCGTATCATCCCATTCGCGATATAGTGCTGGTTTTTATCATTCGATGTTCGGTGTTCGGTGTTGAATGTTCGGTGTTCAAAAAATGGCATACTCGTGTTATACCCGCGCAGGTGGAAGATTAGCGTAGACTTCGATCCTGAGCTCCTAACTTTCAGCAAACCTTTCCAGACTTTTCCCCTCCAGACGATACCCAACCCATTCACTCTGCGGTTTTGCACCAATAGATTGATAGAACTGGATTGCCGGTTGGTTCCAGTCAAGTACACTCCACTCAAAGCGGCCGCAATTCATGGAAATGGCAATTTTTGCCAGATATTTCAGTAGAGCCTTACCCGCTCCGGCCCCTCTGTGATTTGGAGAAATATACAGATCTTCAAGGTACAGGCCATGCTTCCCGAGCCATGTTGAGTAATTTAAAAAGTAGACCGCAAAACCGGCAGGTTCATTGTCAATATTACAAATTATACCATTGGTTGTTGATTTCCCGCCAAACAGAGAATCTCTAATATCTGACACTGTGGCAACTACTTCATTCTCCGCTTTTTCATAGATTGCAAGCTCTGTGACAAATCTCAGAATAAGAGCTGCATCCTCAACTGCGGCTTTACGAATTTGTATTTCCAACACACCGTACTCCAATTTTTAATAACCACTCATCTACAACGTCATTATACATTGCTTCTATATCTGGTTAAAAATTTATCAAGCTGGTTGGCAAAAGTTTGTCGATCACCCGGACTGAGTGGTGGTGGACCTCCAGTATCTATCCCGGTGCCTCGCAACGTATCCATAAAATCTCTCATACTGAGACGAGATTTTATGTCCTCATCTGAATACATCGCGCCACGGGGATTAAGGGCATGACCACCCTTTTCTATGACCTCTGCCGCCAGAGGAATATCAGCTGTGATCACAAGATCACCCCTGCTGAGTCTTTTAACTATCTCCTTATCCGCAAGGTCAGGACCAGACGCCACTTGAATAAATTTTATAGAATGGGATGGCGGAATACGCACCGGCCTGTTCGCCACGAGAGTCACGTGAACTCCTGTACGTTTAACCGCCTTATACACTATTTCCCTGACCGCCACCGGACATGCGTCTGCATCTACCCATATCTTTATTTTCTCTGCCACCAGCCACCCTCTTTCTGCTTATATTTTAGTCCGGCATCTCCTTCTCCTCATCTTTCACATACCCTTCGTAATTAACCTGAAAGGTAAAATAAAGTGTCACCAGAATAAAAACTGCCGAAACACCAAAGAGTAGTCTGTAAGCATCTTCCTGCAGGAAAGAAAGGGAGTCAAGCATCCTGCCAAAAACAAGTGGAAAACCGACCCCAACGGGCAAAGTGAGAATTGGCGCCAGAGCAAAATAAGGGGTTGCATCGGTCTTGCCGGAAATTTTTTTCACGAACACCGGATACACCATACTTCGTATTGCCCTGACAAAACCAAGCATATAGCTGATCAGGTAAAACATGACATACCCGGGGAAGAAAGTGAGAAACAGGAGCAGCACGAAAGTAACACATTTTGACAGTACAAACTTCTGCTTCAGCCCCAGCAGGTTCATGGTGCCGAGCAAAATATTCACAGTTATGGAACCGGCGTAAATGCAGGCCACAAAGAGACCTGCAGCGATAGCAACGGGCACCTCAAAGAAGCCCGTGGCATAATTGGCGTAGAATGACAGTACCGTGATAATGACGTAAAAATCAAGATCGGCAGCCAGAAACATCAGGAATCGGCGATTTCCGATGATCTCAGAAAAGGACTTCCCGGTATGACGTATAAACGACAGCCCGTCAGGCTTCGGATCGTCAGGGTCAGCGACCTCCCTGGTAAAAATGAAAAAAAGAGACCCGATAATAAAAACCAGTCCGGTGATGATAAATATGCAGGCCGAGGAGTCCAGAGAAAAGGCGTAGTTATCCACAACTTTAAGAATAAAGAAGCTGGAAATGACCTTACCTATATTCTGGGACAGCAACATAAATCCCAGAGCTGGAACCGTCTTTGTCTCCGAAAAGATCCGGACCAGATAGTTCAGCCAGATCGGGAAAGTCAACCCCACACAGATTGAGAACAGAGCGTAGGAAGCAAAGAAAAGGGGCAGAATATTTTCAGAATTACCGATCAAAAGGAGAGTCAGGCCAAAGATAAGAATAGACAGTCCCGATACCAGATGCAGCAGAAGTACGAGTGGTTTTTTCAGTCTGTGTCTCCTCGAAAAATAGCTCGAAAAAAGAGGAAAAAATGAGATACCGAAAACAAAAAGAGAGGGAACGATACCAATGGCAAAACTGGAGGCACCAAGATGTTTCAAAAACAGCTGGAGAAAGGTCGATTCCAGAACGACAGGAAACCCCAGCCCCCAGAAGAACTCAACAGCCGATACACCGAATACATTCCTTTTATAATGAGCGTTTTTTTGACTGTCCATAACCGTCTTATTATCGAATATGTTTTCGAAAAGCACGCCTTAGTTGGACAGGCTGAAAATATTGACAAAATAATTGGTGCTTTGTAGTATCAGAACATCACAGTGCGTGATACTCATTTCAAACGTCATTTCCGCGTAAACATCATTTCCACGCAACCGTCATTTTCGCCTGCGCGAGAATGACAAAAATTACAAAAGGAGTCCATTATGAACGTGAAATCTTTTCTCTATCGACTCACCGCTGCAGCAGTAACAGTGGGTTTTCTGTCAATAGGCACAGCCCAGAGCGCCGAAGATCGCAGCTATCTGCTGGCAACGGCCAGTACCGGCGGAACCTACTATCCGGTTGGCGTCGCTATTGCCACCCTGACCAAGGTAAAACTGCAGCCAAAACAAAAAATCAGCATGTCCGCCATCAACTCCGCGGGATCCGGTGAAAACGTCAAGCTCTTAAGAGACAATGAAGTCCAGTTTGCCATTTTGCAGGGCCTCTACGGTTATTATGCCAGAAACGGTATTGGCCCCATTGAAAAAGACGGCCCCCAGAAGGATCTGCGTGCGGTGTCCATGCTCTGGCAGAATGTTGAGCATTTCGCCATACGGGCAGACAAGGCAAAAACCGGCACTATTTCCGACATTCAAAATGTTAAGGGCGGCCGCATGGCTTTTGGCAAGAAGAATTCCGGAACCCTCGGTTCCAACAAATTCCTGCTGAAAAATCTTGGCATGGATGCGGACAAAGATTATGAGCTTGTCTATGGCGGCTATGGTCCAAGTATAAATGCCATGCAGAACGGGCAAATTTCCGGATTTGGCATTCCGGGAGGAGCGCCTACCGGTGCAATAACCCAGGTTCTTGCTGCAATGGGCGATAAGATCAAGATTCTTGAATTCACTGACGAGCAGGCGAAAAAAGCTGACGGCGGATTTGACCTCTATACCCGTTATGTGATCAAGGCAGGTACCTATCCCGGCCAGGAAAAAGATATCAACACCATTGCCCAGCCAAACTTCCTTGCCGTCCGTGCAGATGTGGATGAAGACGCCGTCTATCAGATCACCAAAACGGTTTACGAGAACCTCCCATTCCTCAACGCCATTCATAAGGCAACCAAAGCCATGGCACTGGAAAAAGCTCTCGCAGGCCTGCCAATGCCGCTGCACCCTGGAGCCGCAAAGTACTTTAAAGAAGCTGGGCTGACAATCCCGGATCGTCTGATATCTCAATAATCTGACCTTCGATCCATCTTCCGTCACTGAACGGAAGATGGACTGCTCTTTTTTTCTCTATCCACAGGAGTATCACTTGAAAACGAACGAGTCTATGCCCGAGGCAAAAATGAAATTTGACAAAATTTTTCTTTATCTTGGAGTCATGGTCTCCCTGCTGCATATTTATTTTAACCTCTTCAGTGTGTTATCCAATCTCTGGCAGAACTCGCTTCACTACTCCAGCTTTGCTATCCTCTGTGCCCTCGTCTACCCGTTTCGCGGAGGCGAACCGTCAGAGCGAACCATTCCTGTCCTTGTCTATGACCTTACTCTCGGAATAACCGCAGCGGTCTGCGCCATCTACATGATCAGCATGGAAGATGCCATCTACGCTCGAGGCGTGCACCTGAGTACCGCCGAATGGATTGCAGGTATCCTGCTCATCCTGACCGCCATCGAATTTACCAGACGTACTACGGGCTGGATCATCCCGGTATTGATAATTCTCAGCCTGACCTATGTGGGCTGGTGGGGGAGCATGGTCACCGGTGTTTTTAAATTCAGCGGCCTGACCCCGGAAACCATTCTCTTCCGCTCCATCTATGGTGATGACGGTATTTTTGGTAATATCGCCAGGATATCATCAACATTCGTATTCATGTTTATCCTTTTTGGGGCCTTCCTGTTAAAATCAGGCGCAGGAGATTTTGTCATAAATCTTGCCCGGGCAGTGGCTGGTCGTTTTGTCGGTGGTCCCGGCCTGGTTGCCGTTTTTGCCTCGGGGTTAACCGGAACCATATCAGGTTCAGCCGTTGCCAATACAGCGTCGACCGGAGTTATCACCATCCCCCTGATGAAACGTGCCGGCTTCAACCCCAAATTCGCAGCAGGCGTTGAAGCTTCCGCCTCGACCGGCGGACAATTAATGCCCCCCATCATGGGTGCGGGAGCATTCGTCATGGCAAGCTACACTCAAATTCCCTACACCACAATTGTGCTCTACAGTGTCCTGCCGGCAGTACTTTATTTCGCCACCGTCGCATTTTTTGTCCGGATTGAGGCAAAACGGACAAATATCATGGCAGTGGAGGACGAAAACCTGAAGATATTTGATGTAATAAAAGAAGGTGGATTGCCGTTTTTACTCCCCATTTCCACGCTGATCGGCTTGTTGATCTATGGTTTTACACCGACCTATGCAGCAGGAATCAGTATTATGGCCGTTATTGTTTCATCATGGCTTACTCCCAATAAAATGGGGTTGCAGGGGATCCTCGATGCACTGGCACTGGGGGCCCGCAATATGGTTATGACCGCAATCCTGCTTTGCAGCGTCGGTCTTGTTGTAAACGTTATCGCCACAGCAGGTATCGGCAATACCTTCTCCCTGATGATAACCACCTGGTCCGGGGATAACATGCTTATCGCCATCCTGCTCATCGCCCTTGCTTCACTGGTACTTGGTATGGGGCTGCCGGTTACGGCGGCATATATTGTTCTTGGCACCCTGTCGGCACCAGCCTTATATAACCTGATAGTAGATACCCATATAGTGGACATACTTGTCAGAGGAGCACTGTCAGAAGAGGTCAAACCCCTCATGATGCTGGCAATTCCAGACAAATTAGAACTCCTCAACCAGCCGATGCCCATAGAACAGGCCAAAGCACTGCTTGCCTCAATACCTCCCGATCTTGCAGCTACTTTGAGAGACATGGCCCTTGCTCCTGAAACTGCGACCTTTGCTCTTCTCTCGGCACATCTGATTATTTTCTGGCTCAGCCAGGACAGCAATGTCACACCGCCGGTCTGCCTTGCCGCATTTACAGCCGCAGCAATTGCCAAGACCCCTCCGATGTCCACAGGTCTTCAATCCTGGAAAGTAGCCAAGGGGTTGTACATTATCCCGCTGCTCTTTGCCTACACCCCCCTGATAGGAGGCAGCTGGTACGAAATCCTCTCCATTTTCATTTTCGCCCTGTTCGGTCTCTACGCTTTTACCTGTGCCATGCAGGGGCATATGGAAAACAGTGTCTCCTGGCCCTTTCGTGCGGTCCTGCTGGTACTCGCCTTTTTTCTGCTCAAACCTACGGTAATCATCGTTCATAGCATCGCTGCGGTCTGTTTTCTGGTGTTCTTTGTTGTCAATGCCAGAAGATCTCCAAAAGACATCCCTGTGCAGTGAAACAATGCCCCGCCGCCAACCCGCATCCCAAAATGCGGGCTAAAATAGCACTAAAACCTGCCTCGCCAACTTTCACCTTGACAAGGGTGAATAATTTTCAATATCATTACAGCAACGTATAGCATACAACAACGGGCAGTTTGTCATATTTGCCCCCTAAACAGCACGATCGTAAATATCCCTTAAGCTTTTATGGACCAACTCACTCAAAACTGGCTCTCAGAACTGTGTAGATTGATACACGGCGTATCCGACGCAGTTGTCTTTTGGAATGTACCGGACAAGGAAGGCTACAGTCCTTCTGCATTCTGGCCTGAAGACCTGACCGATTACCAGAGATTTGCAGGCTCGGCAAAAACTGCCCTGTCCGAAGCCAAGTGTATCTTACAGCATAACAAGGAAGCAGAAAAAGATAGTGGTGAACATTTTGATATAATCGCATGCCCGCTGTTACTGGGAGAAGAGCTCCATGGAGTAATTGTAGTGCAGATGTCCAGCCGAATATCAGCCAGGCAGCAAACCGCTATCCAGCAGGTAGAAAATGCATCCTTCTGGTTTGGAGCGATGATCAAACAGCGCTCTTCAGCTGAGAAGAATCAACTGGTGACCATCGTAGAACTTGTAGCATCCTGCCTCGAACATGAGCGGTTTCAAGCTGCAGCCACTGATGTGATGACCGATCTTACCACCCGGCTTTCATGTGATCGGGTCAGTATTGGTTTTTTGCATGGCCATGGTGTAACGGTTGAAGCTGTCTCCCATAGCGCCGGTTTTGACCGCAAGTCAAGCCTTACTCAAGACATTGGCGAGGCCATGCATGAAGCCATGGATCAGAAAAGTACTATCGCCTATCCTGAAACAGGCGATGCAGTACTTCTTACACGCTGCCATGCTACCCTTATCGAAAAACATAAAATGGGACAAATACTCACCGCACCCTTTATCGTGGGTGGAAAAGTTGTTGGCGCAGTACTGGCCGAGCGACCATCCGACAGCCCCTTCGATCAGACGACAAGAGAACATTTTGAGCATATTGTATCAATGATCGGCCCTGTACTTGAGGTACGATACCGCGATGAACAGTGGCTGCCGGTAAGAATCCGCAACTCATTTAAAGAATCTCTGGCCAAAGTATTTGGCCCCGGCCATCTTACTCTGAAGCTCAGTCTGGCCGTAACTGTCCTCTGTATCGCTTTCCTGACATTTACCAACGGCGAATATCGAGTCACCGGCGATGCACGGCTGGAGGCCAGAACTCAGCGGGTGCTGGTGGCTTCCCAGGATGGATACATTGCCAGCACAAGCGTCCGTCCGGGTGATATAATTCAAAACGGCGATATACTCGGCGCTCTGGATGACAAGGATCTCATGTTAGAACAGCGGAAGTGGTCAAGTCAGCTGGAACAATTACAGAGAGAATATCGAGCTGCCCTGGCCGGACATGATCGCTCCAGGGTAAGGATTATAAATGCCAAGATTCTTCAGGCTGAAGCCCGGCTCAACCTTGTACGTGAACAGCTCACCCGCACTCAGTTCATAGCACCCTTTGACGGACTGATTGTCAGTGGTGATCTCAACCAGGCACTTGGTTCACCGGTTGAACGTGGCCAGGTGCTGTTTACGGTTGCTCCTCTGATCGCTTACCGGATTATTCTCAAAATAGATGAACGCGATATCAGTAATGTAAAAGAGGGCCAGACCGGCAGTCTGGTTCTCTCCAGCATGCCGAGCAAACCATTTCCGTTCGCAGTGGAAAAAATCACCCCGGTATCAACCCCTGAAGAGGGTCGAAACTTTTTCCAGGTGGAAGCCAAAATAAAAGAAAACCTCGACCTGCTCCGTCCCGGCATGGAGGGGATCGCTAAAATCAGTATTGATCGCCGGAAATTGATATGGATCTGGACTCATCGGCTTGTTGACTGGGGGCGGTTGGCTTTATGGTCGTATCGACCGTAAAGGCAGTGAAAAATTGATAGTTAAAAATTAAAAATAACTTTTAACTTTTAACTCAAAACTTTTAATTGCTGTTTTGTTTTTTAACTTTTAACTTTTAATTGCCATCCCCTTCATGTCTATATACAGCACATACTGGTACCGGGTAGCAGACATCAAACCGCGGTTGCGCAGTCATGTCCGTCTTTGCCGGCACATCTATCGCGGCCGAACCTGGTATATACTGCTGGACTCCTCATCCAGCCGACAACATCGGTTCAACCGGAGTGCCTACTCTATTATCGGCCTGATGGATGGAGAAAGAACGGTCCAGGAAATTTGGCATGCGGCGGGAGTGGTACTTACAGAGGATATCCCCACCCAGGATGAAATCATCGGCCTTCTCGGTCGACTCCACTCCGCAGATGTGCTGCAAAGCGATATCCCGCCCGATACCGTTGAATTGTTTGAACGTCAGGACAAACAGCGGGGTAAGTGGAAACAGCGGCTGATGAATCCATTTGCCCTGCGCTTCCCATTATATGATCCCGATCGCCTGCTGGTAAAATGGCTGGTTCTGGCCAAACCCTTTGTCGGCCGGGCTGCCTTCCTGCTGTGGATTCTGGTCGTAGGATCGGCCTTTGTACTCGCCATCATTAACTGGCCGGAGCTGACGCGTAATATGGCCGACCGGGTTCTGAAACCGGAAAACCTTCTGCTTCTATGGCTTGTCTATCCGGTCGTCAAGCTTCTGCACGAGCTGGGCCACGCCTTTGCCACCCGGATCTGGGGCGGCGAAGTACATGAAATGGGCCTTATGCTCCTTGCCTTCACGCCTATCCCATATGTTGAAGCCTCTGCCTCTGCAGCTTTCTCCAATAAACGTAAACGCATGGGTGTGGCGGGAGCCGGCATGGCAGTTGAGCTGTTTGTCGCCGCTTTAGCCCTTTTTCTCTGGCTGAATATTGAACCGGGCCGGGTCAGTGCGATAGCCTACAATGTTATGCTGATCGGCGGCGTATCCACCCTCCTGTTCAACGGCAACCCCCTGCTTCGATTTGACGGATATTACGTACTGGCAGACTGGATAGAAATCCCCAATCTTGCCCAGCGTTCCACCCGATACCTCGGCTATCTGCTGCAGCGCTATCCATTTGGCATTGAAGATGCCCCATCACCGGTCACCAGCCCCGGGGAACGCCCATGGTTCGTCGGATACGGCATCGCCTCTTTTTTCTACCGGTTATTTGTGCTGGCGGCCCTCACTCTTTTTGTCAGCAGCAAGTTCTTTTTTATCGGAATTCTCATTGCAGTATGGGCACTTTACACCCAGATCGTTCTTCCCGGAATTCGAAATATTTACACCTTTTACAACAGTCCCGGCGGACGCCGAAAACGAACCCGCTTTATCGGTGCCTCCCTCACCATCACTGCTGCTGCGGTAATCGTGTTTTTCGTTGTTCCGATACCTCTCAGGACCCAGGTTGAGGGAGTTGTCTCCCTGCCGGAATACTCCAGAATCCGCACAGGAACGGACTGTTTTATTGCCGAACTCCTGGTGCAAAACGATAGCGTGGTACAAAGCGGCGATCCGCTCATTCGCTGCGAAAACCCTTTTCTTGAGGCCGAAGTACAGGTACTTGAGGCCAATCTTGTGGAATCTCAGGCACGATACAGCGCCGAACCGCTCCAGTCCCGGGTACAGCGTGGAATCCTCAAGGAGGAAATAGCTTCAGCCAAAGCAGATCTTGCCCGCGCCCGCGAGCGAATGAATGAACTGATCATCCGCAGCCCAAACAGAGGATCTTTTATACTGCCCCAGGCCCACAATCTTACCGGACATTTTGTACAGCAGGGGGCTCTCCTCGGTTATATAATGGGCATATCCGAGTCAAACGTGGTTGTGGCTGTAAGCCAATCCGACATATCCCTGGTGCGGGAACAGACAAAAAAAATTGAACTGAGACTTGCCGGACAAATTGATAAAACCTTTACAAGCACTATCAACAGAGAAATTCCAGCGGCAAGCGATCACCTGCCCAGCCCGGTCCTCGGTACAAAAGGAGGTGGAATTATTCCGGTTAACCCTGCTGATCCGAAAGGACTGCAGACCCTTGCAAAAACATTTCAATTTGAAATCAGGCTGCCCCTGCAAAAGGAGAATGTCAGAATTGGAGAACGTGCATACGCCATGTTTGATCACGGTTATGAATCACTGGCCCAGCAGTGGTATCGTTCATTGAGGAAGCTTTTTCTCCGTCGGTTCCATGTCTGATTCGTATTTCTCGCCATCAGCATCCCGGCTGCGACCCGGTCTTGTTGAAGGTCATTACCCGGAACGTCCGCAAAACTCCTCCAGCTGGTTACAAAAAAGTGCCCATTCCCTGACCGGACTTGTAAAAAATATTGATTTACCCCTGTGGAAATTCCGTCGCCCTGTCAATGAAATCCATCGTCACAGCCAACTGTTTGAACATCTTAATGCCTCGGAATTAGCTGAAAAGACAAGCGACATCCGGATACAACTTCACCGTCACGGATTAACAGACGATCTCATCCAGCAGGCCTTTGCCCTGGTACAGGAAACTGCTGCGCGAACCATTAATATGCGCCATTTTGACTGCCAACTGATGGGCGGCTGGATCATGATCCACGGCGGACTCGCTGAAATGGAAACCGGTGAGGGTAAAACGCTTACTGCAACCCTTGCTGCGGCCACAGCCGCACTCGCCGGCATCCCGGTGCATATCATCACCGTCAACGATTATCTTGTAACCCGCGATGCAGGGCAGATGGGGCCGATTTACCGTGCCCTTGGCCTGAGTGTCGGCACCGTTACTTCTGACATGGGTGCAGGAAAACGGCGCACAGGTTATGCATCTGATATTAGCTACTGCACCAACAAGCAGATTGCATTTGATTACCTTCGCGACCGCATACTGCTCGGGAGCGATCATGGACGCATGCGGCTTCAGCTCGAACGGCTTCACGATGAGAATGCCCGCACAAACCGCCTGTTTCTCAGAGGACTCTGTTTTGCCATCGTTGATGAGGCAGACAGTGTACTGATTGACGAGGCCCGTACCCCGTTGATTATCTCACGCAAACGTGACGCTTCCGAAGAGGAACAGACCTATCGACAGGCGATGAATTTTGCGGAAAAACTTCAGCATGGCAGAGACTTTCATATAGATCAGATAGTACGGAAGGTTGAACTGAGCGAGCAGGGGTGTAAAAAGTTGGCCGAGACAGTAAAGCCGATCGGCGGTATATGGGGTGGAATAAAGCACAGAGAAGAGTTGATTTGTCAGGCCCTGGCTGCCGCGAACCTGTACCTTCGCGACCGTCACTATCTCGTTCAGGAAGGTAAGATACTGATTATTGATGAGAATACCGGCAGAGTAATGGCTGACCGTTCCTGGGAACACGGGCTGCACCAGATGATTGAGATAAAGGAAAACTGTGAAGTTACGGGCCGGCAGGAACACATGGCCCGTTTGACCTACCAGCGTTTTTTTCGACGCTACCTGCGCCTTGCAGGAATGACCGGAACAGCCCGGGAAGTGCGGCGGGAACTGTGGTCTATCTATCATCTACCGGTGTTAAAAGTACCCACAAACAGACCATGCAGGCGGCAAAGACTAGGGCAGCGTATATATCCTGACAGGATAGAAAAATGGAGAGCTATTATCCGCCATATCCAGGCAATGCAAATGCAGGAACGTCCAATTCTGGTCGGAACAAGATCGGTTTCCGACTCGGAATACCTCAGCAGACTGCTGGATGAAGAGGGGCTTGAGCATCAGGTCCTCAACGCTCGCCAGGACGCACAGGAAGCTCAAATTGTTGCAAGAGCCGGGGGAAAAAACTGTATCACCGTTGCCACCAATATGGCTGGACGCGGGACTGATATTCCTCTTGGCGAAGGTGTTGCCGGACTCGGCGGTCTGCACGTCATTTCTACCGAACGAAACGACGCACGACGCATTGACCGCCAGCTTTACGGACGCTGCGGGCGCCAGGGCGATCCCGGCAGCTATCGGTCGATGCTCTCACTTGAAGATGAACTTCTGGATAACTACTGCAATGGTACCATCCGATCGATCCTGACACGTTTATTAAGTAAGGATAACACACTATCGCAGCAGTTGGGATTACTGACCATGCGCTTTGCCCAGTCCAGTCAGGAACGGAACCACCTGCGAATGCGCCGCGATCTACTGCAGACCGATGAACAGCTCGGCAAGGTGCTCGCCTTCAGCGGCCGGATGGAGTAGCAGAACCACCGCTCCCCTTGCACCACAGAAATGTAATTAGAATTACGAAAAGGTTATTCCTCTTCCCTGAAATACATAATTGTTGTTCAATCCCGCAAAGTACACTCCATAACAAGTTGATTTCATTGCTATTGGGAAAACACAAGAACAGGAACGATTCTTGCTTAATATTTGACATATACTTGTCTAAAGACGAATAAGCTACCGATTTTCAAACTTATTTAATCGCCAGCAAGTAAAAAAGACAAAGCCAAACCCGTCGTAAGGCGGGGACGGAAAGCCACGGGTCCCAAAAAGGGATAGCCGGGTTGCCTTGTTAACGGGGTAATCCGGCTTTTTTTAGCTCTATGCAGCAAAAAGACAGTCGGCTGATTCTCCCTGGCAAGGCACATGGCAATAACATGCAAGAGCCTGGCACAAGGAGGAACGCCACAATGAAACAATCTTTACACCGATTTACCCCTCTGCTTTTTATTCTCTTCTTCACCATTGGTGGTGGATCTGCAATCGCGGATGATCTTGTCGAATTCGAAGGTCTGATCGAACCCTTTGAAATGGTCGATGTCGGAAGCCCCGTAGAAGGGGT
>DAOVUU010000346.1 GCA_030632405.1 Desulfobulbaceae bacterium
AGAAAAAAGAATCTGTTTGTGGATTTCTATATCCGCTTCTATATAATTGATTTTTTTTAAAAGATTTTGAGTAGTCATGGGATATTTTAAGGACCGGGGAGCCGTGGGGATTTGACACCAAGCTCAATAAAGAGCCTGGTATTCATGCTGGTATGGATAACCCATGCGGGGAAGATAAATTGTCAGTCGGAAAGGATTTTAAAAGAGAGCTTTACTCGTGCCCGATAGATAGGTGACAGTCCATCAGTAATCTTCATATCCAGAGTAATAACTTCGGCAATGCGAAGGTCACGCAGGCTCATACCTGCTGACTTTACGGCGTTATTAGTAGCTTCCTCCCAAGAGACAGGGCTGGATCCGACCATTTCGATGATTTTGTATACACTCTCAGACATGGTTATTCTCCTTGGTTGAGGTTGAATTAATACAACACCACCTTTACAGTGTATCAGTTTTGAGAGAAAAATTGAAGCTGAATTTTTTTTACTCCTTCTTTATGGAGACTTATATTGACAACTCTCTGGAACCATACTGATTCGACGAGAACTGATAATATGCAGACAGTGTATCACGGCTGTGGAAGTATCAGTTCCGTCAGGCAAATCATTGCTTGCCTCAAAGCACAAAAAATTTTTATTGTAACTGGAAAACAGTCTTTCGAGGCCAGTGGTGCAGCAGATGCTCTTTATCGCAGTTTAGACAGTCTGGATGTTCTCCGGTTCAGTAATTTCGATGTAAATCCCAGTCTGGAGGATACTCTTCGCGGAATAGATTTGTTGCAACAGTTCCAACCTGACCTGGTCATTGGTATCGGTGGCGGCAGTGCCATCGATATGGGAAAGTTGATCACAGTTCTATCGGCCCAGCCTGATGATGATTACCGCTCCATTGTCGAAAAATCGTCTGTTTCAGATAAAGGAGTTCCATTTATCGCCATTCCAACGACGGCTGGTTCAGGTAGTGAAGCAACACGTTTTGCAGTTATATACATTCACGGAAGGAAATTTTCTCTTGCTCATCGATTTGTTTTACCCGACTACGCAATAATAGATCCTGAATTAACATATAAGGTATCTCCTTGCCAGGCAGCAGTCAGCGGGATGGATGCTTTGTGTCAGGCTGTGGAGTCTTATTGGTCTGTTAACTCAACGAAACTAAGCAGGAGTTTTGCCTCTGATGCGATCAGGATAATTTTGTCCTCTATTGAGGATGCAGTTCCAGGCACTAGTAAGCAGGCAAGAATGGAAATGAGTCGTGGTGCATATTATGCCGGCAAGGCAATCGACATAACGATGACAACCGCACCCCATGCATTGTCTTATACCTTAACCTCCCGATATTCAATTCCGCATGGCCACGCAGTTGCATTGATTCTAGGTAAATTTTTTATCATTAATGATTTAAACAGTGATGCTCTCATTGACAGCAGGGGGGAACAGTTTTTTTCGGAAACTCTTAAATCATTATATGCTATGTTTGGCTGCAGGGATGCGTATTCATGCGCGGAATTATGGTATCAGCGAATGAAAAATATTGGATTGGAGACAGACTTTATTCGACTTGGGATTACAGGACAAAAAGACTATGAAATTATCTTGAATACAGTGAGTACGGAACGATTAAAAAATCATCCGGTTCAGCTCACCCGCACAATATTGTCTCAAATCTTCGAATGACATCAAATCAGGGAGAAAAAAAAAGGCGCGCCGGCCCCCTCCACGATGGAAGGGGCAGTCCGCGCCTTAAAAGTACAAACTGAAGGATGGTCTAAACTCTAGTTTAAATATCCCCAATATCTTTGAGGAACTCTTTCCACAATGCAACGCCCTTGGCAGCGCGGTCCGATTTTTCTGCAACCTTTGGCCATACATCTTTTATTGCCTTGGCACGCATTTTCTTAACTTCGTCTTCAGACATGGTTATAACTTCACCACCGGCCTTCTTCAGGATCTCTAAGGCCTCATCGACACCGGCAGAATGCATCCTGCTGGTTTCAAAGTAGGTGGACATGAATATTCCACTGATTTTGTCTCTCTGCCACTGATTCAAACCCTTCCATTGATCCAGATTAAGATATATTTCCTGATGTTGAGCAGGACACCATCCGGGCAGACTTGCATACTTTATTACTTCCTGGAAAGCCATATCATCAATTCCACCGGTATCCCAGTAGGTTCCGTCTATGGTGCCCAGTTTGAGAGCTGTGTAGATATCTCCACCACCCATTGACACCGGTGCACCACCCATGGCTGCGTGAAACAGGGCATGAGGTCCGCCGGCTCTCATTTTCTTTCCGACTAAATCTTCCATTTTGTTGATCGGGAATTTGGAGAACATGGAATTAGGGCCCTGGCAGGTCCAGCCAACCCACTGAAGATTACGGTCGTTGGCTGCTGCCTGGACAAGGTCACCAATCCGATATTTGGGATCACCAAACATTGCCGCCCATGAATCGCGGTGGTTACTTGCACCCATAGCCATACCAAAGGCCAACATACCTTCCGGCATATCTCCGCCATAGACAGTCGCCCAGCCAGCATATACGTCGAGCATTCCGGCAGCAGTAGCTCCAAATGCCTCAGAGCCACTTGTTATCGCCCCAGCTGGTTCCAGCTTGATTTTAATTGAGCCTTCAGTAGCCTCTTCCACAGCCTTTATCCACGGGACAATACCATTTGCCCAGCCGGCATCCGATGAGTCAAAGCATGGTTGAAAGACCCATTTTGTGACTTTGTCAGGCTTGCCATATTTCTCCGCCGTAAATGCGGAACTGGACAAAGTAAAAACGAACAGTACAGCAAGTAATCCAATTGAAAACTTTTTCATTGCGTTTCCCTCCTTTTTTTCTTCAGTTTGTGTTTAGTGCATCAAAACTATTTTTTATCGGGTGAAACAATTGTTTTTATATCATTAACAATGTTTCTAATTACAACCAGCAGCATGAAAATACCAGCTACCGGTATAAATAATTTTAGAGGATAAAGCGGCATAGGAATACTTGTTGGTGTCATCTGGTTTAATTTAACGGACAGCATACCTGCCACAAACCCTTTCCAAATTAATACACTCAAAAATAGAAATGTAAAAATAACGGTAACAAGATCACAAATGGCTTTTTTCCGTGCAGAAAAGTTAGCATAAAAAAGGTCTAACTTGACAAAAGCGTTATCATTAAGAGCGTATACTCCACCGACACAGGCCAGTAAAACCATAGCAAACTGGACTGTTGTTGAAATCCACAGGGAAGGGGAGTTGAGTACGTATCTTAAGAACACGTCAGTTACCCCGCCTAACATACAGTAAAGAAGGAGAACCCAGCCAATTCTACCCATTGCCTCGGCAATAAAATCAATAGTTTTTTCTGTCATGGCCCATAGTTTCATTTTAACCTCTCACCAATTTCATTTATCTGTGCTTATAATTTTAGATATCAATCGGAAACATTATTCACAGTTGAACTTCATCATACTGTCTTTCTTATTCTCTGATATCAATGCCCTCTCCTCCAATTCCTTTCGTATCTACTGCTTATTTCCCCAGGTTGGGAAGCCATAAAGCGATTTGAGGGAAAGTGAAAATTAATATTAACCCAAGGAGCTGAAGGAGGATAAATGGTCCAACCGACTTGTAGACGTCCCCCATACTCACATCAGGCGGCAATACGCTTTTTAACCAGAACAGGACAAAACCAAAGGGTGGAGTAAGGTA
>DAOVUU010000197.1 GCA_030632405.1 Desulfobulbaceae bacterium
CTCCCGGTTGGCTACGAATTCTTCGCTGCGAGTATTTACCTTGGATACAATTTTACCCATAATCTATCCTGGCTCGTTTCTTAAAACTCGCCTATATCCTTTTTTTAGTACCTTATTCTTAAAACTCTGTTATTAAAACAATGTAATCGTTTGCCTTATTGTTTTGATATTCTAACACTATTTTTAGTTATCAGTTGTCAGTAACTGATAACTGCACACTGATAACTGATAACTCTCGGTTGCGGGTATCCCGCATTAGTTATTGTACGACCGTTACCTACTATAAAGGACAGCTAAAATAGTGGCCTTTCCACCTTTTCCTGCAATCAGGTGAGGTGCCTTGGAAAGATAATAGACGCTATCTCCCGGCTCCAGCTCAAAAGACTCCTCTTCAATATCCAAAACAACCGTACCATCAAGAACGTAAATAAATTCCTCACCTTCGTGAACGGATTTATCATCACCAGGTTTTTCTTCCAACTGAATAATCAGGGCCTCCATATGCCGCCCCTTAACCTCGGGTGCTAAACTCTTGTAGAGATACACCTGTTTTTTACCATTCCCGGATGTTGATCGTGCCAACGTTTTCTGTTCATTTTTTCTGGTAATAGAATAGCTTTTATTTCCACCTCCGGAAAGGATTCTGCTGAACGCGCTATCCAGTGCCTTTGACAACTTGATAATGGTTCCAAGTTGCGGTTGAACCTCATTTCTCTCAATGCTGGCCAGGAGTTCCACATCAAAGCTGGTCATTTTTGAAAGTTCTTCCAGAGATATTCCCTTTTCTTCTCTCAGGATTTTGACTCTCACTCCAATAGAATCAATGTCGGTTGATTCTGATGCCGGCATCTCTCCAGTCAGACCTTCAAAATAATCAACATTAATATGAGGTTTCTGATTATCATTTTCCATTAGCAACTCCTCGGATTCTCTTTTTGTGTTAACAACCGATAAATCTTGAGATAACAATCCTCTGTACCTCTGATGTTCCTTCACCTATATCAAGAAGTTTCTGGTCGCGATAGAACCGCTCGACATGATTTTCTTTCATCAACCCGTGACCTCCATAGATCTGCACTGCATGATTTGCAACTCTACCCATCAGTTCTGAACAATACAGTTTTCCCATGGCCGCTTCCTTCTCAAAAGGCTTTTTGTTACTCCGAAGCCAGCAGGCTTTGTATAACAGGTTTCTGCCGCATTCAATCTCTGTGGCGCAGTCGGCAAGCTTAAAGGCAATGGCCTGAAACTTTGAAATAGGTTGTCCAAACTGCTCCCTCTCCTTTGCATACTTCAGTGCCAGTTCATATGCTCCCTGAGCACCCCCAAGTCCCATCGCTCCTATGGATAATCGGCCACCGTCAAGGGTTTTTAACATCTGATGAAAACCATCCCCAACCTGACCCAGGATGTTTTCCTTTGGAATCCTGACATCATCGAAATACAACTCAGCAGTATTTGAGGCTCTCCACATCATTTTTTTATGCATGACTTCGGCCTTAAACCCTGGTGTTCCACTCTCAACCAGAAAACAGGAGTACTCCGGTTTTCCATTATCCTTAGTCCCCGTTATAGCCTGAACTGTAACTCCCATGGATAGGTCACAGGCGGCGTTGGTAATAAATATCTTTGAACCATTAATTACCCATTCATTTCCATCTCTTACGGCAGTTGTCTTACTTCCTCCGGCATCAGATCCTGCATTCTGCTCAGTCAGTCCAAAACCCCACAATCCCTCTCCTGAACACAGTTTAGGCAGATACTTCCTTTTCTGTTCTTCAGAACCAAAATAGTAGATAGGTCCGATTCCAAGGGAGTTCGCGGCTGCCACAGTTGCTGCCTGGGAACCGTCTATCCTGGCAACCTCCTCGACAGCGATAATGTAGGACAGATAATCCAACCCCTGTCCTTCATAATCATCAGATACAAACATTCCAAACAACCCTATTTCGCCCATTTTTCTCGTTAGATCAGAAGAAAACTCCTCTTTTTCATCCAGTTCCACAGCAATAGGAAGAATCTCGGTTCGAGAGAATTTTCTCACCTCTTTCCGTATCATTTTCTGTTCTGTTGTCAGGTCAAAATTCAACGATACCTCCTCTCCAAATGCTCATTTGGAATATTCAATTATTGTTGATTATCTTAACAGAAACTAACCGTTCTGTATCAATCCAAATTCGCACAAACCTATCTTTTTTTTACACCTGCCGCAATAGTTTTCTACGACACTAGTGCCTTATCGGGCTGATGTTGATTAATATAATAAAAACCTTAAATAATTATTGCATACAATTTGTAATTACGATACGGTTGTCAGAATTTGAATTGTAACAGAGTTTTTTAACACAGGAAAAAAATACATTAAATTTCTTCGTTTACCCTTTGCAAGGAGTCATATTGTATGAGTAACCTTCATAGCCTGACTTTTTTTGACATTTATGAAAAAAATGCCCTCTACAAAGGTGATTCCTGTGCCATCCGATGGGGGAATGAAGAAACTTCATACTCAGAACTTTTTTTACAGGCAGCCAGCTTTGCCGGTGGCCTTAAAGACCTGAACCTTCCGGCCGGCGCCAGAATCGCTGTCCTCTGTAAAAACCACCCTGTCTTCTTCCACCTTTTTGGTGCCGCATCAGCACTCAATCTGGTACTTGTTCTTATTAACAGAAGGCTGAGCCCGAGTGAAGTTTCTTACATCGTAGAAGACACCACCCCCTCTCTGATAATTTGCGACAATGAAATGGCCGATCAGGCCAGAACACTTCAAAAATCTTTTTCATGTCTTGATCACTGTCTAGTCGTGGATGAAAACGATGCAAATTTTACGAAACTCTATACCTGTCCACCCCTTGAAACCGCCGTACCGTGTGAACCAGCTGATCCTTATATCATAATCCATACGGCAGCAATGCAGGGCAAACCCCGGGGGGCTGTTCTGAGCCAGAAAAACATCATCTTATCAAACCAGCAAATTATCCATGCGTACCAGTTTGATGAGAGCAAAACCTACTTGAATATTCTGCCGCTGTTTCACATCATGGGGGTCAATCTGGGGTTGGGTACACTGCAGGCGGGTGGAAAGAATGTACTAATTGAAAAGTTTGATCCCAAAAAAGCTCTTGAACTTATCCAGAACCAGCAGGTCACCTGTTTTGGATCCTTTCCACCAATACTCACAAACCTCATGGATTCCATTGAGGAAAATGATTTTAATCTGGCAAGCCTGGAAATAGTTGCCGGGCTGGAGATGCCTGATACAGTTAAAAAATGGCATGCCGTTACCGATTCAACATTCTGGACCATGTACGGCCAGACTGAAACATCGGGCCTGATCACCTTTACAGAATACTTCGCAAAATCCGGTTCAGCAGGTATTATCTCCCCGCTTGCTAATATTAAAATTGCAGATGACTCTGATAAACTGCTGCCTGCAGGTGAAACCGGCGAAATTGTAGTCAGGGGGCCACTGGTCTTCCAGGGCTACTGGAATGCTGATGAGCTGAATGCTCACACATTCAGGAGCGACTGGCACCACACTGGAGATCTTGGCATGATTGACGCCGACGGATACCTGTTTTTTAAGGGTCGAAAAGCTGAAAAAGAACTCATCAAACCAGGTGGAGAAAATGTATTCCCGGCAGAAGTGGAAAAAGCGATTCTGGAGCATGATGCAGTTAGAGAAGTCTGTGTCTTCGGTGTTCCTGACCCCAAATTCGGCGAGGGCATAAAAGCGGTCTGTTCACTGAATCCCGACAGCAGCCTGACAAAAGAAGATTTGATCAAATTTTGTGGATCTCTCATTGCAGGGTATAAAAAGCCACGATATGTTGAATTCATCGATGAGCTGCCCAAAACAGATGACGGCACAATTGACAGGGCTGCAATAAAAGCAGAATTCCCTTGAAAAAAGTTCATCCCGTTGATCATACCTCACAATGATTAATTCGATGATAAATTAACTATCAATTTTACCACCATCTCCTTTTTAATACATGTTGAGACACCAGTGATATGGCACATTTAACTATTTCAGATGTTACTCTCTCTTTTGGCGGACTAAAAGCTCTCTCTAATGTGAATATGAAAATTGAGCCCGGTCTGATCACATCAATTATCGGCCCCAATGGTGCGGGTAAAACCAGTATGCTCAACTGCATATCGGGGTTTTATCATCCAACCCAAGGTGAAATTTCATACAAGGACAAAAAACTGACCCATGCATCTCCTCATCAGGTTTCCAGTATGGGGATTGCGAGGGCATTTCAAAATCTTGAGCTTTTTTCCGGCCTTTCAGTTTTAGACAATCTTCTTTTGGCCCGTCACCAGAATCTAAAATACAGTTTTCTGCATGCTGTCTTTTTTTATGGAAAAGCATCAAGGGTCGAAGCTGAGAACAGGGGATACGTAGAGAGTATTATTGATTTCATGGAGCTGGAACCCTACCGCAAAAGCCTTGTAGGTAATTTGAGTTACGGTGTTCAGAAGAAAGTTGAAGTAGCCCGGGCCTTAACCCTGGCACCCGATATCCTGCTTTTAGATGAACCCATGGCAGGAATGAACCAGGAAGAAAAAGAGGATATTGTCCGGTTTGTCATGGATATTCAGAAAGAACGCAATATCACCGTGGTTCTTGTAGAGCATGATCTTGGCGTTGTTATGGACATTTCTGATCGGATCTATGTCCTTGATTTTGGTGAAGTCATAGGTTCGGGTACACCGGAAGAGATCGCTCAAAATCCTAAAGTAATTGAAGCCTATATTGGAGAGGATTAATATACATGGGTACAAATGAACAACTGCTTGAATACTCTATCCCCCAACTGCTTCGCTGGAGAGTTAACTCCTCACCCGAACGCCCCGCTTTAAGAGAAAAAGATTTTGGCATATGGAACACCTACAGTTGGGAAAATTACTACGATTATGTTAGGAAAACCGGTCTTGGCCTCAGAGCAATAGGTCTTGGTAAAGGTGATACCATCGCCATTATCAGTGATAATATTCCTGAACTGCTTTTTGTGGCCATAGGCGGACATAGCCTCGGTGCAATTTCTGCGGGTATCTATCAAACCAGCATGTCGGCAGAAATTGCCCAGATCATACAATATCTTAAGGTCAGTGCCGTATTTTGTGACAACCAGGAGCAGGTGGACAAGGTTCTCGAGGTACGAGACCAGATCCCCAATGTAAAAAAAGTCATTTTTGAAGATCCCAGAGGCATGAGAGAATATATGTCGGATGACTGGTTCATTGACATTAAAGATCTCTACAAACTTGGTGAGAAAGAGCATGACAAAAGTCCGGATCTTTTTGAAGCCCTTGTGGATAAGGGCAAACCGGATGATGTCTGCCACCTGTGCCTCACATCAGGCACAACGGGCCTTCCTAAGGGAACCATGATGACCCATAGGAATTATATCAACATGGGGATCAGAATCACCGAAGTTGATCCACTGGAGCCTTCGGATGAATATGTCTCTTTTCTGCCCTTTGCCTGGATTGGTGAGCAAATGAACTCATTCGGGGTTGCCATGGCAACCGGGATCACCATTAACTTCCCTGAGTCTGTTGAGACAGCAATGTCGGATCTGAAAGAGATCGGACCTCATTTCATGTTTGGCGCTCCC
>DAOVUU010000237.1 GCA_030632405.1 Desulfobulbaceae bacterium
GCTCGATGACACAGACCCTCTGCACAAGGTAACTATAATTCCGCGCGGACGTGCATTGGGCCTCACCATGCAACTCCCCACAGACGACAAATATACGCATTCAAAAACGTATCTTCAGAACACGATCTGCATTCTTTATGGTGGCCGCATAGCAGAACAGATTATCTTTGACGAAATCACCACAGGAGCCGGAAACGATATCGAGCGAGCTTCGGCAATGGCCCGGAAAATGGTCTGTGAATGGGGTATGAGTGATGACCTTGGACCACTGGCCTATGGCAAGAAGGAAGAACAGATCTTCCTTGGCAAAGAGATTGGTCAAAATCGTGATTTCAGTGAACATACTGCCCATCAGATCGATACGGCTGTACGCAAAATCATCGACAATGCGGTTAAGATCGTCACTGCACTGCTTGAAGAAAACCGTGACATCCTGGCACGCATGGCCGAGGATCTACTCGAAAAAGAGACCATCGTTTTAGAGGATATCGAGCAGATGGTCGAGGAACTGCGTCCCGGCAAGTACCAGATGAAGAAAAAAAAGAGTGCGCCGACGGCCGAAAAAGCAGCGTCTGAAACAGTAGAGAAAGAGACAGTTGCCGAGGAGAAACCTGAGGACACTGCTGATAGTAATGAAGAAAAGGCAGAGGAAGAGAAAAAACCGGACAAGCAGCAGGAGGCGACTAAATAATAAATGGAACTAAGACCGTCTACCAGGATAATGGGGATACTCAATGTAACCCCGGACTCCTTCTCGGACGGCGGTCATTTTTCCTCACTGAAAAATGCCCTGGCCCAGGCAGACAGGCTTATCGCCGAGGGTTCAGATATTCTCGATATCGGCGGTGAATCTACCCGTCCCTTTGCAGATCCTGTTTCCACAGAGGAGGAGCTGCAAAGAGTCATCCCAGTAATCAAAGGAATCCGCGAAAAACACTCCATACCAGTATCCATAGATACCACCAAGGCCGAAGTCGCAAGAGAAGCACTTCGTGCAGGAGCAGATATTATAAATGATATCTCTGCCCTGCAAAAAGACCCGGAAATGATTTCAGTTGTTAAGCAGACAGCCGTTCCGGTGATAATCATGCACATGCAGGGAAAACCCGCTGACATGCAGATCAATCCTGAATATCAAGATGTTACAATCGATATTCTTAATTTTTTCAAAGAGCGGATCAACTGGATCAAAGAAAAAGGGGTGGATGTGAATAGGCTCATTATTGACCCCGGAATAGGTTTTGGAAAAACCCTGCAACATAACCTCTCCATTCTTAAAAATCTTACAAAATTCTCTCCCCTTGGGACACCAGTCCTGCTCGGCCACAGCCGTAAACGCTTCCTTGGTGATATAACAGGTGTTGATCCTGAGGGAGAACGGGATCTGGCAAGTGCTGTGGTTTCTGCCCTTTGCTGCACAAAAGATATCGCGATCGTCAGAGTCCACAATGTGACCGCCACCAGGCAGGCTCTTCTTGTAGCAGAGGCACTCCGTTCAGCTGCCTGACAAATAGCACTTCCCCGATAGGCTGTCCGGGAATAACGCAGAGTCTGGGTAAAATGGCATTATCCGACAGCATCCTTGTCTCGAATAATCCTATACTCATCAAAACTGACGAACTGAAAGAGATAGGGAGTGCCTTTCGCACCTACCCCGATCACATCACCATCCTGCAATTTTACAGTTCCCCCTGTATCTTCCCCACCAAGAGTGATATCCCGCAGTTTCGTACCACAGGCACTGCCCCTGTCGGTGAGGTAGTATTCCCCCTTTCTCTGTTCAATCTGAAAATGTTCCCGTGAAATGTTCAACAAATGTCCGCTATCCATCAGATACAGATCGTTGTTTGGCTTGCTGCCAACATCTTTTTTGGGCCGGTCCACTGGTTCCAGCCGACCCTTTATTTTAGCCACCCTCGACTCTCTTCCGACCTTGAAGGGGAAATTCATTATAGTAATGAGATCACCATCAATATATGTCGATGGGGTTGCACTAATAGCCTCGGGTGTAAGAGCTTTTAACATTGCCTTCGGTAAATGATTCTTTAAAATTGTTAACTTTTCATCCATACTGTTTCTCCTATCCTCTCTCTTCCCTTATGTTTCACTTTCCAGCATATCAATCATCGACTATATTATCTCCTCATCAATTGAATATCAAATTAAATCCCATTTCTCAAAACAGGTCACCTCAATAAAGAGGATGTCCCAAGCTGTAAATTTACCTGGCCTCGACTGGAGTTATTCTCATGCCCTCTTTTTTGCAAAATTCTTTAATCAATGCAGTCATGATAACCGGTTTTGTAGCTATCATGATGGTGGTTATTGAATACATCAACATCCTGTCCAAAGGCCTTTGGCAAAAAGGTCTGCGTGGAAAACGCTGGAAACAGTATATCCTGGCATCTTTTCTTGGAGCCACGCCCGGGTGTCTGGGGGCCTTTACCGTGGTTTCTCTTTATTCTCACCGTGAGGTCACTCTTGGAGCTGTGGTGGCTGCCATGATTGCCACGAGTGGGGATGAAGCTTTTGTCATGCTGTCACTAATACCCGGACAGGCCCCTTTTATTTTCGTTCTTTTACTTTGTCTCGGTCTTGCTGCCGGTTATGTCACAGATAAAATTTTTAGAAAAAACAGAGTTAACAACGTTGGTTGCAGTCAGCAGTTTGAGAATCATGATTCAAATACATGCCATTGTTTCCCCTGGAAAAATCTTAAAAAACAATGGCAGCATTGTATTCCATCCCGGGGAATCCTCACTATAACCTTATTTTTATTTCTTTTCGCAATCATCACCGGCCACTTGGGCCCTCCATCATGGAACTGGCTCAAAGTCACACTTGTCCTTGTCAGCACCGCGGCACTCTTTATAGTGTCCACTGTTCCGGATCATTTTCTCGAGCAGCATCTATGGAATCATATAGCCAGAAACCATGTTCCAAGAATATTCCTCTGGACGTTCGGGGCGCTGTTGGTCATGCATCTCCTGGTGGATCAACTCGATCTTAGTTCCTGGCTGCAGGATAACCAGTTGCTTGTTCTCCTGGTAGCCTGTCTTGTCGGGCTTATACCTGAATCAGGACCGCATCTGGTCTTTCTGACCCTCTATGTCGGAGGCAATATCCCATTAAGTATTCTCCTGGCCAGCTCCGTAGTACAGGATGGTCACGGTATGCTGCCAATGCTGGCGGAATCACGTTTAGCTTTTATAAAAGTAAAACTCGTTAACTTTACCGTCGGTCTTCTTCTGGGGCTCACGGGCTATCTGATGGGATGGTAAAAGGAAATATTGATGCCTGTATTGGGTGCAGATAACAAACGCAGGGATTTGATTATCTGGTCGACATTACTTGCACTTTTTCTGGATGCACCCAACGCCCTGGTCATGACAGGGGGGTAGGGATGGGTGCACTTTCCCAGACTCCGCTTCAGGTTGGATATGCCATGCTGTCCCTAAGCTTTGGATGGTCGGGAGGATCACCGGGGAAGTCTATTGAAAACCAATTTATGGCTAGAAAAACAAAGATATTCAATTTCCGAGAATTACTCATTATTGAATGGTATCCAGCTAGAAACATGATAGCATAGGTGAAATGCCGGTGCCTAACTGGCTTTGACTGAAAGGTATCGGTATCCAGTTTCTGGATAATAACTTGTAGGTGTACGTGGGAGTTGTATTGAGAAACATGAAGGTAATTGGAGCACAAGATGGAACGCCCTGAAATGGTTCGAGAGTATCTCCAGACCCTTAGTCTGCACGGCCGCGAATTAGATTTTGCGTTTCTGAGTGATGTTGTTGCACGGCATGTCGCTACTTTTGCTTTCAGTAGCGTAGGATGTCAGCTCGGTGAAGATTTGCCGCTCGATTTCGAGTCGCTATACCGGCGAATTTTTATTCAACGACGTGGCGGGTATTGTTTTGAGCAAAATGGCCTGCTATTCGAAGTCCTGGAGGAACTTGGGTTTTCACCGCAGCTTTTTCTTGCCCGTGTAATTTACAACCAAGATATCCACCCCGGGTTAACACACAGGATTACGATGGTCGAGTATGAAGGCCGACGATATGTACTGGATGTAGGTTTTGGCCCTCTTGGACCTAGGATTCCGGTCCCCATGTCAGAGTTCGAATCGAATGATGGTGAAAAAGTTTTTCGCATTGAGGAGCGTCGGCCTGGCGAGTATCATATGCAGGTTTTCAAGGACGGCGATTTCTTTTCTCTGTATCGGTTCGAGCTTGCACGTTATGGCCAAGCTGATTGCGAAGTGGGGCATTTCTACTCACACCGACACGTTGATGCTACCTTCGTGAATCATTTAGTAGTATCACTTATCCAAGAGACCGAAACCCGCTCCTTGCGTAATTTGGAGTATTGGATTAACACAAAATCTGGCACCAGGAGCCAGGTGATTAGTGACCCAGAACAACTCAGGCAAATACTTGTCGGCGAACTGGGAGTCCAGCTAACTGAGGCTGAAAGCCGCCGGCTGTATGAGAGACTAGAAACCTAAACAATTTGCACCAGCAAACGTTTAAAAATGCCTCTATAGAACACCCAATATTCTCTGTTAATTACCTTTAGCGTGATCACGATGGGAAATTGGTTGCTACGGTCCAGGAGGGTACTTGTCTATTTCTCTGCAAGTGAAGTAAAATCAAAACACCTACCAAATAACACTTCAACCAACCAGAGGTTTCGGTCGGGGACTTCTGGTAACTGTATTGGTTAAGTCCGTACACATGAATTACGTGGCACGTGGTAAATGTTCACTTAACCATATTTTCATAAGTGACTGGTATGGAACATCTCGCTTATTTGCTTCTGCTTTGATTTGGGCTAACATAGATTCCGGTAGCCTTAAAGAGATTGCTTTGGTCGTTGGCTTTAGATTAGGAAAAACTGCAAGATCTGCCTGGTTCCCACTCTTTGGTTTTTGCAGGATCAGCTTACGTTCATCAATATCCGTATGAGTTAAATTGAGAACCACACTGTTTCTCACTTGTTTAATCCGCTGA
>DAOVUU010000230.1 GCA_030632405.1 Desulfobulbaceae bacterium
CAGAGAATCCCTTGAAATTGCCAGCCGGGGGAAAGATGCAGCCCTGGTCTGCGGGGGAGACCCTGGTATTTATGCCATGGCGGGACTGGTCTATGAACTGGCCAGAGAATCCGACTATCCATGCAGAATTGAAATAATCGCCGGCCTTGCAGCAATAAACAGCTGTGCAGCCCGCCTTGGCGCACCCTTAATGCACGATTTTGCTGCTGTCAGTCTCTCCGACCTGCTCACCCCATGGGAAGTTATTGAAAAACGGTTAAGAGCTGCAGCCGAAGCCGATTTTGTCACCGCAATCTACAATCCAAAATCAAAAAAACGAACGGAACAGATAGTTCGTGCGCGAGAAATCTTCTTGAGCTACCGCGATCCACAGACCCCGGTGGGTATTGTCACAGCAGCGACCAGGGAAAACGAAAAGGTTGTCATTACCTCACTTGAAAAGATGCTGGATAATGCGATCACCATGCAATCCACCCTTATTATCGGCAACAGTCAAACCTTCACCTGGAACGATCTGATGATCACTCCGAGAGGGTATACAAGGAAATATGAATTGTAATGGCACCAAAAAATTATTCTTTTTACAACTATTCACAAGCTGCAAGCCAACGAAAAGCGGCCTCAACCACACCACCCTCATTATTGGAGGCAACAACCGGATAATGCACTTGTAATGATTCCGGCCCGTTGGCAACCAGGTATCCCTGTCCCGCCCAGTTAAGCATATCAACATCATTATAATCGTTCCCGACTGCGCAGACCATAGCCTGTGAAACACCAATCCTTTTGCTCAACCAACTGACAGCCTTGCTCTTTGAAACATCTTTGGCAAAAATTTCAATCCAGAAAGAGCTTTTATCCAGAGGTGAAGTTGCCTTAATAACACTGTATTCACCGAGAACAGCAGCCAGATGTTCAGCCAGTTGGTCACCCCTCTTCCTCTCCACGATGCAAAGTACCTCTGTCGCTTCACCAAAATCGGCCAGGTTCTCAGCTGTTAAGACACCACCATATTCCCCATACAGATCAAGCCGTGTCTGAAAATCACTGTTTGAACCGCTAGAGTAATTATAGAGGAAATGCTTTGTCTCGGGGACAGGGCGATGAATCATATAATCAAGATTGTAACTGTCAAGAGTCTCTGATATTACATGAACATCACCTGCACCAAGGGAATGGGCATTCAGTAAAGCACAGGCCGGGAAATCCATAATACCGGCTCCTGTAGAAAAAATCACATAATCGACGGGAAATGGATTTCGGTGCCCGTTCACTTCAAGTTCAGCCATTATTTTTTGAAATGAATAGATAGATCTCCCCGTTGCAATTGCGGTTACAACTCCCATATCGCGAAGCCTGACCAGAGCGTTGCTATCGGCCACGGCCAGGGTTTTATCATCGCGTAGAAAGGTTCCGTCAAGATCTACAACAAAGAGTCCTTTCATCATTTCCATCTCAACTTTCCAGCTGCTCAGCCAGGCCGCTGTAGCGCTGAACCCGCCTGGACAGCGCGAGTTCCATAATATTTTTTTCTGTACAAATATTCACCCGTTCCCTTGCCCGCGTTACCGCAGTATAGAGCAGTTCCCTGCAGAGCAGTCTGTTGTCTTCCTGTGGCAGGACAACCAGCACTTCTTCAAACTCAGAGCCCTGGCTTTTATGGATAGTCATTGCAAAGGCAGTCTCACATTTTGGCAGACGGTATGGCAGATAGCTTTTAAAACCACCGCCTTTACTTTCAAACCATACCTTCAATCTATTATCGTCGGGATCGTGAATACAGATACCAATATCCCCGTTAAACAACCCCAGGCTGTAGTCATTTCTGGTCACAAGGACGGGTCTCCCACCATACCAGCTATCCGGTTTGCACTCGAAACCCTTTGCAGCCAGGTAAAATTCGACACTTCTATTAATTCCAACCACGCCCCGCTCTCCATAATGCACACTGCAGAGCACCTGAAAATCGGCAAAGGCAGAGAAGATCGGTTCCAGACCAATATCTCTTATCCGGTCGACTTTCTCCATATACCTTCTATAACATTCCCCGATGTAAGTATAAAAACCTGCATCCATAAGGTTGACATTGGGTATAGTCCTTTCTTCCAGAATAGTCCAGGCCATGGACAAATCACCCTCTATTATACTTTTCGCCAGTCCTTTAATGTCACCATCAAAACGATATGTTTTTTGCAATTGCACCGTATTGTCAGGCAAACTTTTTATACAATCCCCAAGAACCGCTCCCGACTCCACAGAGGCAAGTTGATCCTTATCGCCAAGTAAAATCAATCTGGATCCGGGTTTGAGAGCGTCAACGAGTTTACTCATCAAGGCCAGATCAACCATAGACGCTTCATCAACAACTACAACATCCCAGCTCATCGGATTATTGCTGTTATGACGAAACTGGGGTGAGTTTTTCCGAACACCAAGCAGCCTGTGCAGGGTTTTTGCCTCCCTGGGAATAGAAATTCGGATTTCTTCCGGACAGGCCAATGTACTGAGACTGGCACCAATGGAAAGCTGCAATCGCATTGCCGCTTTACCCGTTGGTGCCGCCAGCCCAATGGCCAGTTTACTGTCAATTACCTGAAGAAGGATAGCTATAATTTTCACCACTGTACTGGTTTTCCCCGTTCCCGGTCCACCCGAAATTACAGTCAACCTCTTTTCAAGTGCGACTGCAGCTGCCCTTTTCTGCCAATCCACATCACCTTTATCTGTGCCAAAGTAATCATCAAGAAATTGCCCGCTCTCTTGCCTCATCCCATAGGAAATCCCTGCCATCGTTCTGATCTGGTCTGCCAGGCGGGATTCATAATGGAAATATCTATTCAGATAAAGATTGGCGTTATGGACGATAAGCGGTGTTGACCCGAAGTCGGAGACAAGATCTGTTGTGATGAGCACCTCCTTCTCTTCTTCCGTTATCGGCAGACAGCTGTGGCCAGCAGACATTGCACCGGACAGTCTGGCAGCAAGCTCATAAAAGAGTTTGCTGCTCTTACCTGAAAGCCCCGATCGTTCGGTAAGAAATCTTGCAAAATGAATATTGAGAAGGCTATGAGTACGTTCACCCTCCATCTTCACCCCCCTAAGACCAAATCCAATTCTTCCAGACGATTTAAATCTGGAACAACATTAAAAACCCCGTTACCTGGCACCTCAGGCGTCATTCCCCGTACAAAAAGATAAAAAACACCTCCAAAATGGGTCGCATAACTGTAATCCGGAATCACATTTTTCAAATGGTGATGGAGAACCAGAGTGTATATCCAGAACTGGAGACCATAATTATGAGATCGCATGGCCTGTGAGAGCTTGCCCGTCTCATAATCCTCCATAGCATCCCCAAGATAATTGGTTTTATAATCAATGACATAATATTTTTCATCGTGTTTGCAGACCAGATCAATCAGTCCGGTTAAATACCCCTGCATCACTTTATGAGAGAGCCGACACACTGTTGGCTCCATTGCAAGTACACGATTAATCATCTCCGTTTCTAAACGACTCATACGAAAATAAAAACCCATCTCCCGCAAACAGCAGGATTCAGAAAGGGAGGCCAGACTAAAACCGCCACTGCCGGTAATACCCGTAAGAGGACTGGTAACAATATTTTTCAGGAACCGGTTAAGAGATTCCGCTTTACCCTTTATTCCATATTTTCGACATTTTTCTCTTATTACGGGTTCGTGTTGGGCTGGAGTTGTCAGCCCTGCAAAGGGGATCGATTCCAATATTTCATGTACACTATTGCCAAAATTGGGCCCTGCAGGAAGACCCACGACCGGTATGGAAGTTACACTCTGAGACTGTTTTCTACTCTCCAGAAGTTCATCTTCATGCTCTGCAAGCGAGGTCAGTCCGGAATAACTGGTCATTTGCCAGTCGGTATGCAAATTACGATCCGAGGGCAGCATCGGTTGCAGATCATCTATGCCCTTCTGCCAGGAAAAAGAGGGTGTACTCTCGCTGCCTGCAAGATGTATAAACTGAGCTGATGACTGCTCAGCCAGGCTCTGTAATTTTTCCCGTTGCTTTCCGGCAGTACATACACCATCAGGAAAGAGGAGATAACCGAGAGCGGAACCAAATGAATCCCCTACAATCCCTGTCGTTTTAACATCACCCCACATGACATAACAGCGAAGAGCCGCCCGTGTAAGAGAGACGTAGAGCAACCGCAGATCTTCCGCCATTTCCTCTCCCTTAGCGGCTTCCCTGCGTACATCAAAACTGTCAGAACCAAAATCAACAATAAGATTACTTTCTCTATCATGGCTGCTGATGCAGTACTTTTCTCTTTTCAAACGTTCAGAGCGATACCAGAGATAAGGACAGAATACGACAGGATATTCCAGTCCTTTAACACCATGCATGGTAACAATTTGAACCGCCTCTTCATCACTTTCCAGGCGCAACTCACTGCTCTCCCCGCCAGACTCCGTTTCCATCATCCGCCTCAACCAGAGAAGAGTCTGATTAAGATGAAAATGTTCTGCAGTTTCAACCTCCTGCACCAGTTCCAGTAGATGTTGAATATTGGTGATACTCCTTTCCGTCCCAGGTTGTGAGGCGAGTGTCAGATACACCTCCTCATCCACAATCAACCTGTTCATCATCACCATAAAACCGTCTTTCTGCCAAATGGAGCCATAGGTGAGAAATCGTTCATACCAGATGTTGAATCGTTCCTCATCCTGCCATAATTCGGCCAATTCATGCCCTTTAAAACCGAACCAGCGAAGACTCATAGCACTCCTTAATCGGGGGAGTTCTCCGGGTTGAGCAACAGCGTTAAGCAAAACAGAGAGCTCTTTGCACTCCTCACTCTTGAAAACAGACTCCCGCATGGAGACTATTGCCGGAATACCAATTTTGCTAAATTCATGAAGATATTCTGACGCCTGTTTATTAGAACGAACCAGGACGGCAATATCTTCAGGGCGGAGTACTCTCTCTTTTTCATTTTTCTTTTTCAGCAGTATTGGTGTATTCCTATCAAGTAGCCGGACAATTTCTGCTACTACAAAGTTGCTGAACTCTTTTGCCGCTTTACCGCTGCTCCATCTCCCGGTTTTTTCTTTTTCATTTTCAGACAGC
>DAOVUU010000292.1 GCA_030632405.1 Desulfobulbaceae bacterium
ACACGGCTTATTGGAGAAGGTGTGAGGGTCGATGGTGGAAGCCTGGATTACTCAATAAATACATCAAAATACGAAATCGGGGGCAGGGTCCATGTGGTGCTGAAAGGATTCAGCGCACCCGCCGGCACTCCAGAACCTGAAACTGTGAATCAATAACCTGCCATCGTATATTTACATCCCAGAGTAACATACCAAATTGCTTCTTGATCCCCTTCTGGCTCGCCGGCCTGGGGTCCTGCCTGATCATTTCCTCTATGAGTAAACATATTTCCCTCCCCGTATCCCGTTCATAGGCTGCGCAGAACAGGGATGCTTCTTTGCTGAATATAACCTCTATCTCTAACCTGTCACTGCTGTTATACACGGTATATCCACTTGTTGCCGTCTCTACAGAATCACAATAGGGAACATAGGGTTTTATATCCAAAACAGGGGTCTGATCTAAAAAATCAACCCCTGTAACTTCAATAAGATAGGTCTTTTTTTCTCTTCGTATGTCGACCAACTTCACCGCCGACATACCTATATGATTAGGCCTGTGGGGACTGCGTGTGGCAAAAATACCCACCCTTTTTTTCCCCCCAAGCCAGGGAGGGCGAACCGTCGGTCTCCATCCCTCCTCCACAACCTGATGAAAGAAAAAATGGACCCAGATATGTGAAAAACCATCCAGTCCACGCACCATCTCCTTCCTGTTAAACGGCGGCAGCAGTTCAAGAAATGCGGTGGCCGACTTCACCATTCCCGATTGCCGGGGAATACCAAATTTTTCTGAAAAACAGGAGTGGATCACTCCTATCGGTGTAATGGGTATGTTCTTTATCACCTTACGGTCTCTCCATCAGATTTATTGATCTATGGCGGCGCCCTTAGGAGGCTGTCCGAAAATAGACATTTTGTTCAAAATCAAGGCATTTTCAAAAAACAAACGCAGTCATATAGTTGATATTACGAGTATTGTTTTTTTAAAATAGCGAAGAGTTTGGCCAAAAGGGCATTCTCGGACAGCCTCCTGGTAACACAAATAAAAAAATTATATTACCAGAACCTTGACAAGCCCGCCTGCCGATGCTAGGGTAACACATTTCCAATAATCGTAACACAACCTGTGTCACAAGGGAACTACGTTTTATGCATATCTCTGAAGGAGTTTTAAGCCCGTCAATACTTATAACCGGTGGTGTAGTTGCGTTTGCCGGAACAGCCATAGGATTGAAAAAACTCGACTACGATAAGGTGATGAACGTAAGCCTTCTTACCTCCACTTTTTTTGTCGCCTCGCTTATTCACGTCCCTCTTGGCCCAGGGAGTATCCACCTGATCCTCGGTGGCCTTATGGGTTTACTTCTTGGCTGGATCTGTTTTCCGGCTATACTGGTCGCCCTTTTTCTTCAAATGGTTTTCTTTCAATATGGAGGACTGGTGGTACTTGGTGTTAATACAGCAACCATGGCCCTCCCTGCAGTTATCTGTTCCTATCTCTTTCGACCCTGGTTTCTGCAAAATGGAAAAAAGAGGCAGGCGGCTGCTTTTGCCTGCGGCTTTCTCTCTGTCCTACTGTCTTCTATTCTTATGGCCCTTGCACTCTTTTCCACGGACAGAGGCTTTCTTCAGGCATCCCTGCTTATCATTGCAACACAGATCCCCCTCATGTTTATCGAGGGAATTATTACCATGTTTACCATATCTTTTCTGGCCAAGGTACAACCTGAGTTTCTGCAGATAAGGGCACTATGAAATATTCTACCTCACTCAAGATTATCCTGCCAATACTACTGGTGTTTCTCAACTGCCCCACAAGCCATGCCCACAAGATACGGATATTTGCATGGGAAGAGAGCGGCACCATAAAAACAGAAACTCAGTTCAGTAGCGGAAGGGCCGCGAAAAACGCTGCGATTACCGTTATCAACGAGAACAATAATCAAGAACTGCTCACCGGAACAACAGACAGCCGGGGTTTTTTCAGTTTCGTGATCCCAAAAGCAGCGAAAGAAAACCAATATGATCTTAACATTGTCGTAAGCAGTGGAGACGGGCATAAAAACAACTGGCACCTTAAAGCAGCAGACTATCTTGAGACACAGGAAAACGTACCGCCCCTTCCCCCCTCCTCCCTACCGGCGCCACAAAAACCAGCAAATGAACACGAATTTTCGGTATGTACTGTGGATGAAGAACAACTCACCCGAATCATAGAATCAACACTGGAGAAAAAACTTGCACCAATAAAGCGATCCCTGGCAATACAGCAGGATAAAAAACCATCCCTCCAGGATATCCTTGGCGGAATCGGCTACATTCTCGGTCTTGCCGGAATAACAGCATACTTCAAGTCGAAGAAATAAACTCATAAACGGAGCAACGACATGAACAACAGAACAAACCTTCTCCTTCTCACCACCACACTGATTATTCTTTCCGCGCAAAACTGTCTGGCACATTTTGGGATGGTTATACCGAATCAAAATATCATCACCCAGGAACAAAAGAGCACTCAGTTCACCCTGGCTTTTGCTCACCCCTTTGAAAATGGTGGGATGGATCTGCAAAAACCGAAAACATTCTCTGTGACCTCCCACGGACAAACCACTGATCTTACTGAAACACTGCAACCTGCAACCTTTATGGAACACAGGTCATGGACCACCAGCTTCTCCTTTAAAAAACCGGGAGTGTACCTGTTCGCAATGACCCCTGTACCCTACTGGGAACCGGCAGAAGACCTCTCCATTATTCACTATACCAAAACAATCATTGGTGCACATGGGGATGATGAGGGATGGAACATACCCTTAGGTCTGCCGACAGAAATCATTCCACTGTTACGCCCCTTCGGCAACTACGCCGGGAACAGCTTTACGGGACAGGTGCTCCTGAATGGGAAACCTGCTCCGGGAGCGGAAGTAGAGGTGGAGTTTTACGATGAAGGTAACAAATTTCTAGCTCCGAGCGACTATCACATCACCCAGGTAATAAAAGCCGATGGGAATGGCGTTTTTAACTTTACCTGCCCACAACCGGGGTGGTGGGGGTTTGCAGCCCTGAATGAAGCAAACTACACCATAAAAAATCCAAGTGGACAGGAAAAGGGCGTTGAAATCGGGGCTGTTCTCTGGATATATCTAGATCAGTACTCCGGGAGTAGAAAATAACCGACCATGGATGAACGCTTCGCCCTGGGAAACTCACTTTTACACAAGAGAGACCCAAAAGCAAAAATCATAGCTGCCATTGCCCTCGTTACCGTTACCGCCACATCTAACAGTTTCACGGTGGCAGTTATGTCTCTTGCTCTTGGACTTGGTCTTTTTTCCATCACAAAACTACCTTTACAACTGGTGCTGAAACGGCTTCTCGCCATCAACAGTTTTACTTTTTTTCTCTGGCTGACCCTGCCTCTTACCTATGGTGGCAGCAATTTCACTCCACTTGGACCTCTCTCTCTTTCCACAGAAGGTCTACGGCTTGCAACCCTGATAACACTGAAGACAAATGCCATCGTCCTCTCCATAATCGCCCTTCTCGGCACGTCAAAGATAGTCAACATCGGGCATGCCCTGGAAGCCCTGCGCTTCCCTGAAAAACTTTGCTTTATCCTTCTCTTTTCATACCGTTACGTATTCGTTATTTACCAGGAATACCGACGCCTGGCGAGAGCAGCCCAGATGCGTTGTTTTGTACCAGCCACCACTATTCACACCTACCGCACCTTCGGCTACCTTTTTGGAATGACCCTTGTGAAAAGTTGGAACAGAGCGGCACGGGTTCACCAGGCCATGATTCTTCGCGGTTTCAACGGACATCTTGTCCCGTTGTCAGAGGACAAATACACCCCAAAAGATACAATTTTTCTTTCGACCATGCTCACTCTTACCTTTATCTTGGCCACACTCAATTATCTCTAATTTCAAGAAACGTCTGAATCACACAATACAAAGCTGAGTCCCACCTGAATATCCTTACACAGGCCCTGGTCACCCATATAATCTTCCCCGGAGGAATAGGGGGAATTTGTTGACACAGTCGCGACTGATTTGTAGTGTTATGACATGAAAGCAATTACTTATTACCTCCCTACTCTTCTCAAGTGAATTTACAACGCCTTCTCCCTCAAGTGGATAGTAAAATGTTTCTTTGAAGAGCTTCACTTTATCAACCTGCGACCCAGAAAAAAATGACACGAATATACACATATGTTGCCCTGTTATGCAGTAGCGTGATTCTGCTGCTCATCATCAAGATGTCCTCAGTCCATTTTCAGCATGTCGTCTTGTTATTAGCAAGCTTTGCCCTCTTTAACCTCAATATAAGATATACGAAGC
>DAOVUU010000413.1 GCA_030632405.1 Desulfobulbaceae bacterium
AAGGGTGTTCGTATCAATCGTAAGGTTCTTACACTTATGGATCGCCAGTGGGAATCAAAACCATACTATAAATACTGGCCGCTCTTCATCACACCTTCGACAATAGTGAAGGGCAAAAAAGAACTCAGAAAACACAGACAGTTATTTGATAGAATCGAGGAGCAGTTTGGGGTCGACCGGGAAGTCATTGTTGCTATCTGGGGAATCGAATCCAGATTTGGAACCAACATGGGAGGGTATGCACTCTTTCAATCCTTAAACACCCTTTTTGACGCATATCCACGTAGATCCGACTTCTTTAGAAAAGAGCTGATTCAATATCTTCTGCTCTGTCGAGAAAATAACCTCGACCCGCTTTCAATAAAAGGGTCTTACGCAGGTGCCTTTGGGCAGGCACAGTTTATGCCATCAAGTTTTAATGAATACGCTGTTGATTTTGATGGCGATTCCCGCCGTGACCTTATCTCTTCCACCGATGATATTTTCGCATCAATAGCAAACTACCTGAAAAGATACAATTGGGTGCTGCATGGTCCTGTTTTTGTGGAAATAGGAACGTCCCTGAAAACAGATTTACTACGTGATACCCACAAGAAAGGGCGTAAGGGGAGAGTCGGCTGGCGTGAAGTATCCAAAGCCCAGGGATTACCTCTTCCCTGCCCGCAGAGTAATGGCCAGCTATCAATCATAGGCCTTGAAAAGACTCCACTGTTCGGCGGAGGTATGCGTTTTGTTGCAGGGTATCCTAACTTACATGCCATTACAGAATACAACCACAGCAATAAATATGCGATGGCTGTGGCGGAGATGGCAGAGGCTTTCAAAAAGTAGCCCTATCCGTTGACCAGATGATCTCTCGGCCCCAGTCAAAATCCATCTTTTTATTATTTCTCTGTCTCCTGCTTTCTGCAGGGATATATCTCTTCTTCATTAGAGACAGTTACAAACCTCTCCATCACATTACACCGGAAAAAACCCCGGTATTCTCAGATGATATGGACTATGAGTCATTCCTTTCTGCGGCACAGAGCCATATAGAGTATCTCAGGAATAAAACCGGCAGTGATCATACTGCATTTACCAGGACGAACTATTCATCCGATTGGCTGCTTAGATCCATTCAAAGCCTTGCAGAAAAAATCAGAGAAAACCCCGACCAGAGCGAATTACACCAATTCATTATTGAAAATTATGAAATTTATCAGACAGGAGGAAGAAAAAACAAAAGAGAGCGCCAAATGCTGGTTACAGGATATTATGAACCTCTCTTTGAAGGCAGCCTCACTAAAACAGGACCATATTTATATCCGCTTTATTCCCCTCCTGACGACCTGATAAAAGAAAAATCAGAAAACGGGGCTCGCCCCCGGACAGGCAGACTTACAGATGAAGGATTTACCCGCTACTGGAACAGGGCTGAGATCGAAACACTTGGCATCGCGCAGGGGTATGAGCTTGCCTATCTTAAAGACCCTTTTGATGCTTTTCTGCTCCACGTCCAGGGTTCCGGCAGGATCAGACTCCAGGACAACTCTGTCAGGTCTATTCATTTTGCAGCATCCAACGGGCTTGAATACAACAGCGTTGGTAAATTGCTGGTCGATGAAGAAATAATGGTTTTAGAAGAGGTTACTGTTCCTGCAATTCGACAATATTTGAAACAGCATCCGGAGCAGCGACAGCGAATCCTCCACCATAATCCCCGATTCATCTTTTTTAACTGGGGCAACAATCTTGGGCCCAAAGGCAGCAGCGGGGCTATTTTAACTCCGGGAAGGTCTATTGCCATAGACAATTCGGCATTGCCGGATGGTGCAACAGGTTATCTCACAAGCCAAAAGCCGGTGGTAAATCAACACGGTGAAATTATCAGCTGGACCCCTTTCGGCCGTTTTGTTTTTCCCCAGGACTCAGGGGCGGCAATCAAGGGTGCCGGACGTGTTGATCTGTTCTGGGGCCATGGTTACTATGCAGAACTTGCGGCGAACCATATGAAAGAAGACGGTGAGCTGTATTTTCTCGTCAAAAAAGGCTTCCAGCACCGATAGGATTATCCAGCGAGCAGTGAAAATCGCTCCCAGAAATCGGGAAATGATTTTGCAACGCACCCCTCCCCTTTAATTTTAACTCCGGGGACTCTCAGCCCGGCGACAGCAAGGCTCATGGCCATCCTGTGATCTTCATAGGTCTCGATTTCCGCTCCCTTAAGATTTATTCCACCTTCCCCGTGAATGACCATTTTATCTTCGTATTCTTCAACTTTCGCTCCGAGTCTGCTTAACTCTTTGACGACCGCGGACAGACGGTCACACTCCTTTATTCGCAGATGGGCGATGTTATTTATTACCGTTGAGCCGTGGGCAAAGACGGCGACTACGGCCAAGGTTGGTACGACATCGGGCATATCCCCCATATCTACTGTAATCCCCTCCAGACGCTCACTACCAAGCAGGCTGATACCATTTCCAGATCTTATCACTTCGCATCCCATACGCCCAAGAAGAGGTACAAGCATCGCATCTCCCTGAAGTGACGGCACAGGAACATTCTCAACTGTAACCCGCCCACCCGTAATTGCAGCCGCAGCCCAGAAATAAGATGCGCTTGATGCATCACCCTCGATTTCATACTCCCTTGCCCGATAGCGCCCCTGGGGGATGGAAAAAAGGCTGAA
>DAOVUU010000258.1 GCA_030632405.1 Desulfobulbaceae bacterium
AAAGTAATTTTTATGAGGAAGAACAACTAACAGTGATGTTTTCCTTCAGCTATGTATGGGGTTTGTTCATATGTTTTGATAAAGGTTTTATTGGGTATCAAAGTAAATCTGTAACTACTCACCCCTGTCGGCGTAAATCTGGCCAGAGAAAGCCATTTGGATGGCGACCAACGGATTGTATCCCTTGTTGGCCATAGTCTGCAGATAACTGGAGATGCGACAATAAGCCTCAGCATACCTTTTCGTTCTAAAGCAGCCTGATACTTTTTGCTTGACCTTACTCATTCTCAGGTCACGTTCCGCCCGGTTATTTGTGAATGATACATGAGATTCTTTAGCGAACAACAATACTGCAATTTCATGTTTTTTTAGACGCTCCCACAGGTTGTGAGCATCAGACTTGGCGACCTTTCCCCTTTTGCCGTTTTGTTTCGGCGGGATGGATGGTAGTTCTTTTTCGCCCCGGGTCAAGATGTTCCGATAGCGTTTTTGCAGGTTTTTGTATTCTTTTTCAGTCAATTTTTTTGATGGGCGTTCGGCAACAATTGCGCAATTCTCCTGCAACATTCGTTTTATGTTGGCCGCCCATGCATATCCATTTGAGTCAACAATGAAAGTAAGTTCCCGCAGTAGATGGGAACCACACAAACCATGACTGCAATGTTCATAAGAGAGATATGACTGCCAACAGTCATGAATAATTACCCCGCCATAGCGGGGAATGATGCCAATATCCTCAATTGCTTCTGTGCCACGCTTGACATGGAGAAATTTCAAGGTAATATCTCCTGCCGAAGCGACATGAATCCAATGATTTTTTCTGTCAACCCGCAGTGAGGTTTCATCCACATGTATAGCGGGCATCTGTAATAATCGTTCAATACTGGATTCTTCCCATGGTTCTAAAATCAGATGCAGTTGCATCACATATTTGAGGATTGTGGCTTCGGAGAGCACTTGACCAACCAGGGTTTGAATCATTTTTTGGGCCCGTTTGAGCGAAACCATCTGGGCAACCAGTAAATTCACTACGTAACCTTTGATGCCTGCTCCGTACTGTAAGGGGCCTGACATGTTTTCCGGAAAATGCCCTTTAGTTTGCATGTTGCAGCGAGGACACACCTTGATTTCAGCATCCACATGGCCGACCACTTTCTCGAAGATGATATCGATCTTTGTACGTCGTTCATGGCCGGTCGCCTGGATGTTTTCCAGGTTTTCGCCGCAACACTCGCAATCGTTAACCTCGGCAGTTTGAGTTGTCTCCACCGTGCGTGTGTTTTCGGATAATACATCATTCTGCTCTTTGCCCTTGCCATTGGTTTCGGCTCCGGCAGCAGTTTTATCTTTACCGGTTTGGGAGGAGGGAATACTTGAGTTACGACTATTCTTTCTAGTTTTCTTCTCCATGAAGACTGCGATCAACAACTCAAATAACATGATCATGGCATGGAACAGGGTGTCGACTTCAGGTGTAACCTTGTCCTTGTCAGAGAGATCTTTGAATTTCTCCTTGAGCAGGTCGAATTCCTCCCGAATGGATTTTTTATTGACGCTGGGCACTGGAAATCACACCTCTACTTCGGCTTCGACAGCCATTAGGGAAGAAAGCAGAGCAAGGCGCTCAGGTCGGGGAAGTGCCTGGTATCGTTTTCCCCAGCTTTCTGCTTTACGTTTAATGCGTTGCCGATCTGTGAAATTTTTGCCAGCGTAACTGCACCAGTGTACCCGGTCAGGGGGAAAATTAAACCAGAGCTTTTCTGTTCGTACACCGCTTTGATTCATAACCTGCAGTTCAATTATGTTCCAATCAGTTAACTGTTCATCGTAGAGAGTAGACGGATAACCGGAGAGTATAACCGAGCAAGGCAACCCTTTGAGTATCTTTAAGAGTTCAATATGATCCTGCTCCTGATAGTCAAATCGATAACGACGGATTGAGGAACGTGTTTGGTGGAGATAAGGAGGATCACAGTACACCAGTTCACGTCCACCGTAGGTATAGGCAGAAAGAAACTGATGGGCGCAGCCATGGATTTTCTCAACGGAGTAACCGCATTCAAAGGTTGCAAGCGGTTTCGGGTCAAGATCAATACCAATATTATGTAATGCGGGAGGCTTGCGTTGCATGATCGCACCACCTCCCAGGTGGGTTTCAATATAGGTGTCATGTGGCGGCATCATAGCGATAATGGGTTGACACAATCCCGAGGTTGCCTTTGAGCCAAAGTAGTTATTCATGATTGTTGACCTTTTTTGTAACTTTGGTCAACAGCATAGGGAGAACGGTCTATGTTGTCAAGGAAAAACCAATTGCTCTGCAATGTGCTTTGGGAGTATCATGTAAGGGAAAGAAAATCCCAGTTGGATGGGGGGGTGAGTAGTTACATAAAACTTTCACCTATGAAAAAAATTCCAGAAAAAGAATAGAAAAGTCTACGCTTATCGGACTTAGCCTTCTATGGCTTCCGATAAGCGTAGACTTCGAGTGACCTTTTTACGAGTTCATCAAATAAGTTCCTTCTGTTATTATGAAACGGTCAAATGGTACCTGACCTCCACCTTATGAATCGCCCCTTTAGGGGTCAGTATACTGGAGTAGAGGCAGAAGCCCGATACAGGAAAAGCAGTACTCGAAAACAAGCAGCGTTCCTCCAGGAATCTGGCAACTTTATTTATTGGTGGATCATTGAGTCGTGCGATGGTTATATGAGGGGAGAATTTTCGTCGTTCAGGCTCTAAACCAATTTTAACCAGTATAGACTCTATGCGATTCCGAAGCATAGTCACGCTGTCCTGTGGTTCCACACCAACCCACAGAACCCTCGGATTTTTCTTCGGTGGAAAGTGACCTAACCCCTTTAGTCTTAACTGGAAAGGGTTCATGCGGATATTTTCAAGGGAATCCTTGATATCGATAAACACACTACCATCAACCCCGCCAATAAAACGCAAGGTGAGATGAAGCTGCTCCTCCTCCACCCATTTTGTCCGAACCAGACCATAACAGATGGCATATAAATCTCTTTTAACTGCATCTGGAAGATCTATGCTGACAAAGAGTCTTTTCATATTCTCAGGATTTATGGTTGGAGGGGAATATCCCATTTTTTCATATATTTCCAGATTGAGGCCCTGCTCAATCCTGTGCGTCTGGCAACTTCTGCCTTATTCCAGTCACTGTTAGAAAGGAGTTCAATTAATTTTTCTCTGTTGAGTGGTGGGCTTGATTGAGCTGGTGCTGTATCAGCTAGTGTATTGTGTTCTTCAAAATGTTTGAAAATTGTGTTTTGCTCCCTCATCTCCAGTGGTAGATCCGCCGATTCTATCTCTCTGTCGGAACAAAGAACAAAGGCATGTTCAATTGCATTGGCCAGTTCTCTAACGTTACCGGGCCAACCATAATCCATGAAAGCTTTTAAGGCCGGTTTTGAAATGCCTTTAACTTTGATTGCGATCTTCTTATTGTTTATTTTTATGAAATGGTCGATGAGGAGAGGAATATCTTCTTTTCTATCTCTTAAAGGCGGCAGGTAGATGGGAAAAACTTTGAGCCTGTAATAAAGATCTTCTCTGAAGGTTCCGGTGTCCACCAGGGCTTTGAGGTCTTTGTTGGTGGCTGCGATAATGCGGATATCAATTTTACGTTTTCTGGATTCCCCCACCCGCTCAATTTCTCTCTGCTGGAGCACTCGAAGCAATTTCACCTGTATGTAAGGCGTGATTTCACTGATTTCATCTAAAAAAATGGTGCCGCCATCCGCTTCTTCAAACCAGCCTTTACGATCCTGGATAGCACCGGTAAATGCACCTTTGACATGGCCGAACAGCTCGCTTTCCAGCAGCGTCTCTGAGAGGGCGCTGCAGTTCAAGGTTATCATCGGCTGGTCTTTTCTCTCTCCTATGGAATGAATTGCTCCTGCAACAAGTTCTTTTCCTGTCCCGCTCTCCCCCAGGATGAGGATACTTGTTTCGCTGGCTGCCGAGGCCTTAATAAAGGTAAATACGTTTTGCATAACCTGGCTTTTTGCAATAATGCCTCCCAGCTGATTTAATTCACCGAGGCGGCGGGTGGCCTTCTCCATTTTTAGACGAATATTTTTCAACTCCGTTAAATCTGTTACAGCTTCAACAATACCAATTGTCTGGTTTTGGTCGTTTTTAATCACTCTTGCATTCTTGGTGACTGATACGGTATGACCATTTTTATGGGTTAACAGACATTCTGTCGGTTCAACTTTCCCGTATTTTAAAATGCCGCAACCCATCATTCCTGCTGGGCATTTTTTGCCAAAGCACTGGTTGAAGTTCAATATATTACAGCTCTGGCCTTTCATTTCAGGCGCTGTATAACCGACAATTTTTTCCATGGCCGGATTCCATGCGATGATTTTGCCATCTGTACCCAGAACGAAAATGCCGTCACCGATTGATTCAAGCAGCAATTTCACAAATTCATTGTTTTCTATTTCATCTTCAATATTTTTCACGACAGAAACCTCTTGGATTTTAGCTCGGCGCCACCAGGTGGCGCCACCTACTCGGATGTATCATTTTAAGTAAGGGAGCACTCTTTTGTCAATACCTAAACAGAATAGGTGGCATCTGTATGAAATAACATAATTAAACATGTTGTGTCGTCGTGGAGTACAAAAACCAGGAGAATAATTACCATGATATTTGTCTGCTGCGAAAAACTGCAATTGACTCTCT
>DAOVUU010000335.1 GCA_030632405.1 Desulfobulbaceae bacterium
ACCCTGGGAGGCAGCCAGGACCTTATTGTTTTGGAAAATTTTGTGTATGGCGATACCCCGGAACCCGCGGCGATTAGACGGGTGCTCACTGACATTTCCCAGGAAGAGGAATATTTCAGTCTCTCCCTTTACCAAATGTCCCATACCTATGACATACGCAACCTGGTTGTCAGCACCCTGCTCACCTATCTTGAGTTGGAAAACATCATCGCCTCAACCGGTCCTTTCTACACGAGCTATAAGTTTATCCCCCAGCGGCCATCTGCGGAAATCTTTGCACCCTTTGACCGGGAGAGGGTAAATTTTCTAAAAAAAGTTTTTTCATGCGCAGCTAAAGGTAAAAAATGGTTCAGCCTGAATTTCGATGAGGTGATTGCCAAAACAGGTGCTGATCGGAAGAGGATCGTTACTGCCTTAAATTATCTGGCGGAGCAGGGTGACCTTGTTCTGCAGGTTGCCGGGGCCAGGCACGGTTACCGGATTATCCGTCGCTTATCGACAACAGAACTGGATGAGTTGTCGGACAGGCTGGTTGAACGTTTTGCCTCCAGAGAGAAAAATGATATTAACCGAATCAGCCAGGTTGTCTTGTTGATTAACCATACCGGCTGCCAGACAAGTTTTCTGCTGAACTATTTTGGTGAACATCGAGACCAAAGCTGCGGTCATTGTGAATTTTGCCTTACCACGACGGGCGAAGAAGATCGTCCCGCAAGGGTTGCAATCAACACAGTGCGACCGGCTGTTCATTGGGAAACCAGGAAAGAGCAGCTACAGGATGTTCTGGCGGAAAACCATGCCTCTTTGCAGAGCCCGCGACAACAGGCCCGTTTCTTCTGTGGAATCCGTTCGCCGCAGAGTACCAGGGCCGGATTGCAGCGTCATGCCTCTTTTGGCCGGCTGGCTGACCTGCCTTTTACCGAGGTATTCAAACATTTTTTTCTGTAATATTTATTCTGTTTTTCAGGAGTATCCTAAAATCTTCTGATGGTGCTAATTCAAGGAATTCAGCAAGCCAGTCTGAAGTGATTTTTCTGCTGGATTGAGCAATATCGCTACTCACCATATAGTGCCCGGAAGCTTTTTGTTTTTCTGCAAGTTCAGTGGCGATTATTCCCTCAACCAGCATGAAATTATCTTTGTCTTCGAGAAGAATCACCGCCCACAGGAGTTCTTTGGAGGCTGGGTTTATTTTTTTATCAGAGGACCAGAAGGAATAGGGCGTATTGATGACGCCCAGTTTTTTTACCAAAGCTCTATCAAATCGTTTGCGAAGGAGATCAAGTTGAACCATTTTCCCCTGTTTCAGCAAGGAAACCATTTCATCAAACATGAGAAAACCCTCTGCATTGCCAGCTTATTTTTTCTTTTCCTTTTCTTTCAGCTTCGCCTGCAGGATATCGCCAAGGGTGCCGGTTGAGCCTTTTGGGGGCTGAGCAGGAGGGGATTGACGGATATATTCCCGGTAGTCATCAGCATTGCTGTCGTCGTCGGTATCTTCTTCCGGTTCATTACTGACCAGCGCCAATGAAATGCGTTTTTGATCAGCATCAATATCCTCGATTTTCACTTCGACAGCCTGGCCTTCCTCAACAACCTCCCGTGGATGGTTAATGCGTCTGCCACCACCCAGTTTGGAGATATGGATAAGGCCGTCAATGCCGGCCTCGAGATTTACAAAGGCACCGAATTTGGTCAGTCGGACAATGGTGCCGTTCTGCTCGGATCCCACCGGGAATTTCCGGTTTACATCAGTCCAGGGATCAGGGAGAGCCTGCTTGAGACTGAAGGAAAAGCGGTCATTTTCCCAGTCAAGCTTCAAAATGACCACTTCGACATCCTGTTCTACGGCTAATACATCATGGATATCGGCAATCTGCCCCCAGCCGATCTCCGATATCGGTAGAAGGCCTTCGATACCGCCAATATCAACAAAGGCGCCAAAGTCACGTATAGAGGTGATTTTCCCCTGAACGGTCATGCCTTCCTGCAGGCTTTCCTGGAGTGCTTCCCGTTTCTCCAACCGTTCTTCTTCAAGTATGATCCGCCTTGATAGAATGACATTGCGGCCGTTTTCACCATATTCTTTGATTTTGAAGAGTAGGCGCTGGTCAATATATTCCTCCGGTTCAGAAAGCCGTCGGATATCCATTTGAGAAAATGGGCAGAAAGCCCGGATACTGCCTGACACTGTAACCTCAAATCCGCCTTTTACCTCTTTTTTTACAAGACCCTCCAGGGGGATACCGCTTCGATACGCTTCCTCAAGGTGGGCACGGGATGCCGGGCCGCCGCCGATCTTGGTGGTAAACAGCATCTCGTTTCTTGCGGCGGATAAAAAGTACGCTTCAATGGTATCACCAACCTGGATACTGAGGTTGCCTTCTTCATCTTCAAGCTCTTTGCGCTCAAGGCAACCCTCGCTCTTGCCGCCCACATCGAGAAAAATGTTTTCCGGCGTAATATCTGCAACCACTGCGCTTATTTTCTGCCCAGGTACAAGCCTGTTACGGCTCATATCTTTTTCATTGAACAGCTCTGCAAAGCTTTCTTGATCACTGTTTTTATCGTTCATCAGGACACCCTATATTATTTGGTTACAGATATGGATTTTAATTTTTTCCTATCTTAACGGTTTTATTCTTTACTGCCAGAGAAAGATACTTGTCGTCATCTATGAACAGCAAAAGTTTACGGTTTAAATCTACAAGAAAGGCAAGAATTTTATCAGGGGACATTGGGTGAAACTCTGAAATTATTTCTTCCTGGTTTCTTATTTCAGCGCAGAAGAGATATATCCGGCGAGAGAGACCTTTGAGTCTATGGTGATGGATTGTGCCATTTTGTAATTCCTGCCTGATAATCAGAAAGTTGCCGCCATCCCGGTACGAGATTAAAGGTTTGCAAATCGTCCCTTCTTTCCTGGAATTGTGGAAATTTTGCCATTGGGTGACCTGACGGACCACCGGTTTCCAGAGTTCCCGCTGCAAAGTCCTGTCGCCCCGATACCCCTTGATGAGAAGATTCAGTTTTTTGAGGACTGCAGCTGGAAAGAGCCTGGTATTATATGTGTGGCTGGTTACGGCTTTAATGCCGAATTGTTTGGGATTCCTTGCTGCAGGACTGTCATGTCCAAGAAAAAATGCAGCAATGGATAATGGTGTATAAGGAAAAATAAATTGGAGGTTTTCCAGGGTTTCTTCAACTTCTGACTGGGTGGAGCCGGGAAACTGGGTGATCAGGTTACCATCGAGGACAATACCGTATTCCGCTGCATTCCGCATGGCAGCAATATTTTCAATGACTGAAACACCCTTGTTCATTCGCTTGAGAAGAGAGTTGCTCAGTGATTCAATACCTACCTGAATTGTTGACAGCCCGCCTTCACTGTAAATACTGAAAAGCTTATGAAGGGATTCCTTGTGTGTAACTGAGCGTATTTCAGCAAAAAAGTTCAGGTCAGCGGGGAGTTTTTCTGTCTTCTGGAAAAACGACATGGACTCCTTGGGAGGCAGCATATTGTCTGTAAAGGTGAAGTCCAGACAACCGTGTAACTGCGACAGAGAATTTATCTCGTTTATCACCTGTTCAGCTTTTTTGGAGCGGTAACCGCACCACTGCAGGTTCAAGTTGCAGAAGGCGCATTTATTCCACCAGCAGCCCCTTGAGAATTCTATCGGCAGAACCGGAATGAAAGGAGTTTTCTGGAAAAGTTTTTGCTGGACTTGCATGTATCCCTGATAATCGGGGACCGGTAGTTTTGCTAGAGAGTCAATTTGTTGGTGGTGCGTTGATTTATCTTTTTGATTGTTTATTGATGGTCCTGGTTGTTTTTTCGTAAAGAT
>DAOVUU010000293.1 GCA_030632405.1 Desulfobulbaceae bacterium
ATTATCGGGGCGGGGGTAGAAACCGGAGCGATAGATGAAGAGTCATATGGAACAGTGAATGGCTATGTTGAACAAGCTGATCTGAATCAGGTTGAAATTGAAAATATTCTCAGCAAGGTCTCGTCTTATCTGGTTGAATTGGCATCATTATTTGCTGTTTCTGAACCGGATTTCAGCTCGACAATAATTGTGGAAGAAGACTGGGGTAAGAGCTGGAAAGAACATTTTAAACCTTTTGCTATTGTTCCGGGGCTTGTAATTTCACCCATCTGGGAAGAATATAAGCCACTACCTGGAGAACTGTTGATTGAGATGGATCCCGGCATGGCGTTCGGCACCGGCCATCATGCAACGACCAGTCTCTCTTTGGGTTTTATAAAAGAAGTGCTCTTGTTCTCTGATTCCAGTCAGAGACTTCTTGATGTTGGTACAGGTACCGGTATTCTCGGTATGGCTGCGGTTCTTTTCGGAGCCGGTGAAGTTTTGGGCATAGACAATGATCCGGATGCTGTTGCAGCTGCAAAAGAAAATGTGGTGCGTAATCGGCTGCACGGAAGTATGCAGGTCACTCTTGCTCCGCTTGCAACTCTGGAGGGATCTTTTCAGATAGTGGTCGCAAATATTATCCATGATGTGTTGGTGGCGATGTTGGCTGACCTTACACGACTTACTGCTGATAACGGCGTGTTGATCCTTTCAGGCATTCTGGTTGGAGAACAGGTTGAAAATGTGGTAACCCTTTTTACAGAGGCAGGATTTTTCTTGAGAAAGAAAGAGGTGAGTGGAGAGTGGGCTGCATTGGTGTTAGTTAAGGGCGTAGATAAGTAACAGAGGATTTGAGATGAACCGTTTTTTGTTCGACCCGGCTGTAGGCGATGGGGATACAGTTATCCTCTCAGAAGAGGAATCCCACCATATTTCAAGGGCACTTCGACTTCAACCTGGCACTGGGATAGAGTTATTTGACGGCAGGGGAACAGTTTATGAGGCGGTGATTCTTGAGGTAGGCGGCAGGGTAAAAGTACGCTTGGGGAGTTGTCTCACAGAGGATGTGACACCTGGGAAGCCTGTCTGGGTTTTGCAGAGCATGCTTAAAGGCAAAAAAATGGACAATGTAGTGCAAAAATGTACCGAACTTGGAGCTGTACGCTTCACGCCTTTTATCAGCAGTCGATGTCAGATAAAATCCGGTAAAATACAAGACAACAGGAGGCAGGAGAGATGGCAGCGGATAAGCATTGCCGCCTGTAAGCAGTGTCTGCGGACCCGGCCGCCGGTTCTTGATCAACCTCTGTTTTTTCCAGAGCTGTTTGATTTGGCTGGACCGGGTTCTCATCCATTACGGCTGTTTTTCTGGGAGGAAGAGAAGGTAACTACGCTGCATGACCTGCCGTCATTTGATCAGTATGATTCCGTTTCTATTCTTCTGGGCCCTGAAGGAGGGTTGGCTGTGGAAGAAGTGGAGATGGCAAGGGCGAAAGGATGGCAGACGGTGAGTCTTGGAGATCATGTTTTACGGGCGGAGACAGCGACGATTTCGGCGCTTTCTATAGTGCAGTATTTAGCAGGAAATCTATAGAATGAAAAAGCAATATTCCCGCACATCGATACTGCAGCAGTCATCCAGGGTGGTGACTCTTGAACAGGCTGTTGCAGATTTTCACCAGATTATCGATGTGCGTTCTCATAAGGAATTTTTAGAGGGTTCAATACCTGGAGCTGTGAACTTGCCGCTTTTTGATGACGATGAACGTGGTGTGATTGGCACCCTGTACCGTCATGCGGGGCATCTGCAGGCGGTGGATAAGGGCTTTGAATTTGTTGAAAAAAGGCTTTCGACACTGGTTGAATCTTTCTTGCCGTATAAAGATATGCCCATCACCATTTTTTGCGCAAGAGGAGGGATGCGATCCCGCTCTGTTGTCAATCTCCTTGAACATTTCGGCTACGAGGCGTATCAGCTTGAAGGTGGATATAAGCAGTACAGGTATAATGTTATTGCATGTCTTGATGGTTTTCGACCCGGGTTGATTATCGTTCATGGTCTTACCGGCACAGGCAAGACCCGCATCCTGCAGAAACTTGACAATATAATTGACCTCGAAGATCTTGCTCAACATCGCAGCTCACTGTTCGGCGCTGTTGACAGGATTCCGAGAAATCAGAGGGAATTTGAGAGTCTCCTTGTAGAGACTGTTCAATCCCTGGGAGAGGAGCCGTATTTTATAGAGGGTGAAAGCCGTAAAATAGGCAGGGTCTTTACTCCCCGACCTCTTGCTCTGGCGATGAAGGAGGGCATCTGTGTCAGGGTAAACTGTTCCATGGAAACCCGGATTAAAAGAATAATTGAAGACTATCCTGTTGCGGACGAAAAAAGCCTGGATCAGCTTGAGCAGATACTGAATTCACTGCGCCAGAAGATGGGACACAGGACAATAGACAGACTCTGTGGTTTTTTACGAAAGGGAAATTTTGAAGAGCTTGTGCGGACTCTGCTTCTGGACTATTACGATAAACGGTACGGCAACAGTATGAATGATTACAGATATGAGCTTGAGCTTTCTTCTGAAGATATCAGTGCGGCAGCAGCTGAACTGAAAGGGTTTCGTGCCACTTTGGTTTCATCTGGTCATCGGGGAGTTTGAAGGGGATGATAAAGCAGGCCGGATCGGCTCCATTGAGAAAAATATGGATTCTGGGTGCAGGAAAATTTGGGCGATTGGCGCTAAAGAGCATAGTTCGCCATCTCCCTGAAGCTGAGATAATTCTGGTTGATAAGAGAGCAATGGAGGTCGATATCAAAGGGATTACTTTCTTTTGTGAGGATGGGGTAAACTGGCTGGCAGAACATATGGGAGAGGACGATTCTCCAGATATGGTCATACCGGCCATTCCGGTCCATATGGTTGTAGAATGGCTGAAAACAAAGGGTGCAGGAAGCTATAATATTGCACCTGTCCCATTCCCGAAGCATCTTCTGCCAAGGCTGCCCCATCCGATTCAAAATGGTAGCAGTCAGGTTTATGTCAGCCATGCAGACTTTTTATGTCCTGACAACTGCGGAGAACCTGAGCTGTTTTGCAGCTATACGGGAGCAGAAAGAGGTGAGGATATGTTTCGGCTCCTTGAAAATCTCAACGATAAAGATTGTACTTCTCTTGTCGTTCGCAGCTATCAGCTTTATCCTGGAGTTGGTGGAATCTACCCGGAGGATATGTGGAACCTTTTCGATAGTGTACACAATTCTCCGGATAGACCTCTTCTCATTGCAACTGCCTGCCGGTGTCATGGGGTAGTGGATAGTCTGCAGTTTGGATGAAATGGTATTCTCAGACAGCCTCCCAGTCATAATGAGGGATAAATAGTGGTTAAAAACTCGTTCGGTACAGTTCAAAAAAACCGGCACGTAAACAAATTCGTGAAGTGGTTTGATAAGAATATTATCGAACTTTTCCGTCAGCTAAAATTGTCCTATCTGCCACCTCTGATGGTCTATATGGCGGCGGGTATTTCCGGTTTGACCGGTATTGTGGGAACCTTCTTCGTTAAGGACTATCTTGGGCTGTCTGCTGAATTTCTCGCAATGCTGGGATTTTGGGCTGGCCTGCCCTGGGCTCTGAAGATGCCTCTGGGACATCTCGTGGATCTGTTCTGGCGCTGGAAGTCTGTATTAGTCTTTGTGGGTGCCACCCTCATTGCTGCGAGTCTCGCGATCATGCTCGGCTTGATCAGCACCCCATCTTTTTTAGTCCAGTACATGAGTATTAAGGCGTGGTTTGTGCTGGCTGCACTGCTTACGCCCGTGGGTTACGTTGTACAGGATGTTGTGGCCGATGCCATGACGGTGGAGGCCGTGCCGACACGTGATAATCAGGGCAAGTCATACGACGACAGAACTGTCAAATTAATGCATACCACCATGCAGACCCTGGGGCGGGCAGCTGTCGTTGGTGGCGGAATTGCTGTCTCCGTCATAAATATATATATGTTCAGCGGCGTAAATGAGATACCGGAAGCGTTAAAAATTGAGGTTTATAAAGATATCTACCAGATGGCGATGATCATTCCGGTGATATCCGTGCTGGGTGTGATCCTTGCAGAATTATTGAAATGGCTTGACAGCAAAAAAAGTTGCAGTTCTAATTTAGAAAAAGAACCCTGTAACAGGGAATTGGATCAGCATGGCGAAAAGATCCGTCCCAACTGGTCGATTCTGGGGGGAAGCCTGGTCTTTGTGCTCTTTGCCCTGTTAATGGGATTGCAGCAGTTTCCCTACAGTCAGGAAATAGTATTCGCAGG